>JAQICQ010000062.1 GCA_027858455.1 Elusimicrobiota bacterium
CTACAAATCCTGTTTATGCGGGCGGAGAAACCTTTTATTATGTCAGCGACCGATGGGGGCGTAACGAGATATATTTTTATGACGGAAAAAAATCAGTAAATATATTAAAAAATTATTTCGGTTCTGATGTTAAGATGCTTTTTACAGGCAGGAAGCAGGACAGGGCCATAGCTTATTCTGAAGATTCCGGGGACCTGGTGTTTCTGGCCAAAGACAAAAATGATATTTTTCTCGGTATCTACAGTTCTTTCTCGGACAAATCTTTCTCGAACAAAGTTAAAGAGATAGACCTCGGGGAAATTAAAGAAGCCCGTTCGGTATCTATTTCCCGGGACGGTTCAAAGATATTATTGACGGGTTTAAATAACGGCAGCAGAAATATATATATTTACGACAGGAACAAAGACGGCTTTCAGCAAATAAAAGGCTCAGGGGATATAGACTACACCCCTATATTTTATCCTTCAGGCGACAGGATATTAACTGTTACGGAAAGAAACTATAACACAGACCTGCGGGCCATTGATTTAAATACTTCAGAGTCAACCTGGCTGACCGAGACCCCGGCTAACGAAATATTTCCTGCATTTGACCGCAAATCCGCCGGAAAACCGGAAACCATATTTTACAGCAGCGATAAAAATTCGGTATACAATCTTTTTTCAATGAAACTTTCTTCAATGAACTTTTCTTCAAGGAACCTTTCTTCAATAAAAACTACCGGCGGCGAAACTAAAGCTCTGACTAATATAAAGACCGGCGTATTTTATCCGTCTCCCGGCGGCGACGGTAAGGTTCCCGATGAAAAAGTTCCCGATAAAATTATAGGGTCGGTCTATCATAAAGGAAGTTTTAAGATAGGCGAATTTAAAACAGACGGACCCGGATTTAAGGTTGATTCTAAAATAAAATATATTAAAGACCTTTCAACCGTAACTCTTAGCGCCGTGAGCGTTAAATCAAAAGATTACAAGTTTTCTTTCTCAACGGATTTCTTTCTGCCTAGTTTTCTTTATTCCACAGATATAGGTTTTGTCGGTGGCGGATATTATATGGCCTCGGATATGCTCGGACGGCACAACCTTGACATATACGGCTGGGGATGGCCCGGCTTACATAACGCCCGGATTAACTATACTCTCAAAAAATGGAGGCCTGATATATATATCGGCGCATATTCGCAGGGGGAAAAATATTATTTAAGAGACGAATACAACGAGCGGTACCTGGTCAGTGAATACGATTACTATGTAAATACAGGGTTTAGCTATCCGCTTGATTCGTTTAACGCCCTCAGCTTATGGGGAACGGCCCTGAGTGAAAATATAGATGATGAGACCATAGAGCATATAGCGCATAAAACAGAGACAGGGGTGGGAATAGGTTATACCCGAAATACCACCGTTATAGAACCGTTTATGCCTCTTAAGGGAAACACTTTGCAGTTATTGGTATATTCGGCACGGCCGTGGGAAAAATTTTCAAAGAAATACAATCTCTATTCGGCTTCGGCAAGAAGATATACCTCTCTATCTAAAAAGCTTAACTGGAGCAATCGTATTTATTACGGCAGAAGCGAGGGTCCCGACAGAAAGAAGTTTAAACTTGACTCGGGATATTCTTCCGCCGGTTATCCTTACCGGTTAAGGGGCTACAAACGCGGTTTCTTCAGGGACAACAACCTTATTTCTCTCTCTTCGGAATTACGATATATGCTTTTGCCGGAGCTTAAATGGCATATATATTTTATGTGGCCGGATATAAATATAGACAGTTTATCTCTGAAGGTATTTACGGATGCCGGAACCTGCTGGAATGACGGCAACGATCCTGATAATATAGACCTCTGGGGCAAATCATGGGGGCTTGGTTTTAAGATTAATATATATATTATGCAGATGGCCCCGGCATTCCTGGATGTGGAATTTGCCCGGCCGTATGATAAGGACAGCTGGAAATTTTATCTTCACCTTTCAGCCGGTTACATAAAATGGTAAAATGTGAGAGGCTCAGCCTCTCACATTAAGGAGATTGTTATGCGAAAAATAAAATTTGTTAATAGTAGCTTCTATCATATATTTAACAGAGGTGTAGATAAAAGAATTATATACGGTGATAACAGAGATCGCTCATATTTTTTATATGAGCTGAATAATTTAAATACTTTGGGAACAACAACAAATTTAAAACGTAAACTTGTGAGAGGCTCAGCCTCTCACATAAAAG
>JAQICQ010000077.1 GCA_027858455.1 Elusimicrobiota bacterium
CTTTAACTCTCCTGATAACTTCTGCATTCTTATTGCCTCCTAATCAACCAATTACTCTTGCTCCTCACGGAACAAGCCCCTTCCTCAAACCCGTTAGGGTCAGGGAGGGGTGATTGACTTATCATTATATCCCTCCTCCGTCAATATAACTGCTATCGTCCGGACTGGAAAATTCTTTTATTATCTCTTCTTTTTTATCTTCCATAATCTTGTCTATGTGCGATTTAACGCCTTCAAGTTTTTCAAGCTCTTTTATGCGTCCTTCAAGTTTATTGTTTTCTTCCATAAAATATTTAACCGCGTCGGCTACCGGATCGGGCAGGCGGTTATGCTCAAGAGCTTTTATGTCTTTCCCCGAGAAACCTACCCCTATTTTTGCCGGAACTCCTACAGCCGTCGCTCCGGGAGGAACATTATTTATAACTACCGCCCCGGCACCTATTCTTGCACCTTTACCTATAATTACCGGTCCGAGTATTATTGAGCCGGCGCCGGCTATAACCCCTTCTTCCAGTGTCGGATGGCGTTTCTTTTTTAAAAGGCTTGTCCCGCCAAGCACCACTCCCTGATATATAAGGCAGTTTTTGCCTATCTCAGCCGTTTCGCCTATCACCACCCCACTGCCGTGGTCAATAAATACCGATTCGGCAATTTTAGCTCCCGGATGAATTTCAATGCTTGTCAAAAACTTTGCTATATGAGATATTATGCGGGCGGCGGTATATTCTTTTTTCCCGTAAAGTTTATTTGCAACCCGGTGTATAATAATTGCATGCAGTCCGGGATAGCACAAAAGTATCTCAACTATATTTTTTGCCGCCGGATCTCTTTTAAATACGGTATCTATATCTTTTTTTATTTTCTTGAACATTTTTCTTGTTTTATCTCCTAATTATAACATCTTTGGATTTTATATACAAAATATTTTATATAAGCAATTTATAAAGGCGAGATATCCCTGAGTTTTTTTACTATGGGCCCTGCCTGTTTGATAACATAGGCTATCTCTTCTTTAGTATTATATTTACTAAGTGAAAACCTTACCGACCCCTGAGCTGTAACCGGGTCTATACCCATAGCTGTAAGGACATGAGACGGTTCTATAGCGCCCGAAGTGCAGGCCGAACCGGAGGATACAGCGATTCCGGCCGAGTCAAGCATCATTATAACCGATTCACCCTCTATGTTTTTAAAACTTACGTTAAGAGTATTTACTAACGATTTATCCGGCGACCCGTTTATTATAACCTCGCCTGGAATATTTAAGAGCCCCCCAATAAGCATTTCTCTAAGTTCCTCTATGCGTCTGTAATCTTTTCCGGCCTGCTGATGCGAAACAGCTTCGGCTGCTTTGCCAAGACCGGCTATAAAAGAAACATTTTCCGTGCCCGGCCTTATACCTCTTTCGTGATGACCCCCGAAAACTATGTTATCTATTTTTACGCCATTTTTTACATATAATGCCCCTATACCTTTAGGGCCGTGTATTTTATGTCCCGATATTGTTATAAGATCTGCATCGAGCTCGACGGCATTTAGATGATCCTTACCGAAAAACTGGACCGCATCTGTATGAAAGACTGTCCGCGGGGATATTTTTTTAACTTTTTTTACAATATTCCGGAGCGGCTGGATTGCTCCGGTTTCATTGTTTGCCGCCATAATACTTACCAGCGCCGTATCCTCTCTGAGCTCAGAAAGAATTTGCTCCGTGTCCACTATACCGTCGCTCCCTGCATCTATCCAGCTGACATCATAGCCCTTTTCTTCATAATATCTGAAAATATTTAATACCGAATGGTGTTCTATCCGGGAAGTAATTATATGCTTTTTGCTGGGATATTTTTTAAGCGTACCTGAAACTGCAATATTGTTGGCTTCGGTGCCGCCGGAGGTAAAAATTATTTCTTTCTCCCGGCGGGCGCCTATTGCCCCGGCGACCCTTCGGCGGGCCTTCTCTATAATTTCGCGGGCATCCCGGCCGTAACGGTGAATAGAAGACGGGTTTCCGAAGATTTTTAAGGCATAGGACAGCTCTTCTATAACCTCTTTGGAAATGCGAGTAGTAGCATTATTGTCAAGGTATACTTTCATAAATAAATAGCTCCTCTTAAAAACATAACATCTTGCTTTTACTATTATATAAAAATAGCGCTTATGTCAATTCCCTGATATGTTCTTTGTGAAATGCCTGGATGGGTTTAAACTGTTAAAAAAAAATTAAGCAGAAGTTTTGCACTTCATACAGAGTTTGGCATAAGGAAGCGCTTTTAAACGGTCATTGGAAATCTTTTTTGAGCAACTTTCGCACTTTCCAAAACTGCCGTCGTCAATCTTACGAAGAGTGTCTTCTATAAGCTCTATCCTTTTGTGCTCATGGTCGCCGAGATGAAAAAGTACTTCTCTCTGGTAATTGCCGGTAGCCCGGTCCATTTCGTCGCCGCCTTTGTCATCAAGATAAGCTTTCTCGCGAGTTTTCATTCTCCTGACGCCTTCAAGTATTCCTTCGCGGGCTTTCTGAAGTTCTTTTTTTAATTTTTTTATTTCTCTTTTTCTCATAATACAACTAATATACAAAATATTTATTTATTTGCAACTCAAACAAGTGTACCCTTCTAAAATTTAATACGATGTTCAAGACCCAAAAATATTCCCCGGTCCTTATTTATTTCCCCTCTTATAAATTGATTCTCCTGAAGCCGGTAAAGAATATCCAGCTCATGGGATAGACGCAGTTTATTTTCAATTCCGGGCCCCATCTGCATATAATACCCCATATAGAGTTTGTCGGTAAGATAACTTCCCAGTTCAAGTCCGGTATCTTCTATAACAACAGACCCGTCCGGTTGTTCTTCGGAAAGCCCCACATCAATCTTAGCAACATCTATTATAGCCGTCTTGCTTAGTATATTTTTTACCAGCGGTGAAGTAAGATTGGCGTCTATGGCCCTCAAAAGCTCTCTTCTTAAAAGAGCATTTCTTTCCTGCTGGGTTAATTCGCTGAAATCCACTCCCGCTATAGCAATCTCAGCCGACTCTTCGGAAGTCTTATTATTCTCAAAATCGCGGGAATTAAACCGGGGATTTATATTTGCAAGCCTTTCCTGAGGAATAACTAATTCAACCACATCATCTATCCAATTATCTTGAGAATCTCTTCGCTGCACGTTTGTCGTTGCGGACGCTGAAATATATTCTTTTGAATCTTCCCATATAAGACGAGCTCTTTGAATTTTAAATGTTCTGTTTAAATAGGCAAGCTCACCTTGAGAAGAAGTTAATTCACCGTTAACTGCAAGCGGTTCCCGCGGTGTTTTTGAAAAGTTTATTTTACCGGCAAGTTTAAGTCGCGCATAGGTATTTTCATACCAAACGGATTTGCCGGCGGCAAGATCAATATCTAAAAATATATTATCTAAAAAATCAGCCGAAAACGGATCCTCTCCCCGCGAGCTCGGCGGGTAAGTAAATTGCGCATCCTCCATAATGATATCTGCAGTTGCGTGAGGGGCACTCTCTCCGGAAGAAGTAAATAAACGGATGCTCCCCCTTGGCTCACCGCTTGTAGGCAGGGTCAGAAACCTTCCGAACAATCCGCTCTGGGGAATATCCAGCCCCGGAACTTTCACTATTACGCCTTCATCCCCGACAGTTTTAAAAATAATATCATATTCTAATTTGGGCTTTCCAAAATCAAAATATCCGGATCCGGATATTTTACCCGGAGCCCACCGGGCATTAAAACTTTGGATATTCAGTCTGCTCCCGGAGGCAACCATCGAACAATTAATATCCTTTATCGTATCAAAGACGGTTTTACCCTCTATGCGGCCGCCAGCCAGTTCCGAACGCCCGGTTATTACTGGGGGCTTACCCGTTCCGGATAATTTCCCGGACAAATTTCCGGACAAATCCCCGGACAAATGATATTTGCCGGCAAAATAACCGCTTGCTTTATCAACTTGTCCAACCATTTGCTCAAGTCCCGCAAGTGATAAACGCTTAATTTCTATATCCATATCGGAGATTTTTCCTAACCGGCCCGCAAAGGTAATATCCACAAAATCAGCATCCCTTATAAAACTATTATTAAGAACAAGCTCACCGTCTTTATAAATAAAATCAGCGTTCAGGTGGTCAATCCCAATATTTTTATATCTTCCGTTCTGCACAGATACCGATCCGTTAGCTTTAAAAGAGACCGTACTTTTATTTACGGATATATTAAAATCGGAACTGCCCCAGTAATTTACGGGGCTGTCTAATATCCTAATTATATTATTAATCTCAAAATTATTAGCCTTTATTTCGCCGTCTATATCCTCATTACCGTTAAAATAACCCTGCGCGGAAAAAATATTTTTATTATCCCTGTTGATCTGCGCAGCAAGCTCAATCTTACCGCCGGGGTCAAAATATATCTCCATATCAAACCCTTCCCTGTCTTTTAAATTAAGCTGATTTTTTCTGTATGTTATTTCCAGGGGGTTATTTATTTTCAACCTGTTTACTATTATATTTTTCGGGATTAATTTCAGCTGGACCATAAACGGGTCAATATGGACCTCGCTTTCAATTTCGGCATTTCCAAGTAACGCAAACGAGCCAACGCCTAAATTTTCAAATTTAACTGAAGAATTCAGCTTCAGGTAATTGTTTTCGTCCATAAACACCCGCGCATCAGAAAAAGAAACGGATCCGGTTTCTGATTTTATAAATACTTCCTGCAGATTTAATTGACGGTTGCGGTACCTGGCTCCGGTAATGCTTAGTTTTTTAAACTCTTTTTTTCGGGCAGATTCCCGAGCAGCGTTCCGAGCAGAGTTCCGGGCAGCGTTCCGGGCAGAATTCCGGACTGATATATTTTCTCCATTAAAATTAAAATCAACGACCGGACTTTTAATATCGCCGGTGATTCGGCCCCCTATATTACAGCGGCCAACAATATCGCCTATTCCTTCTATCGGCGACAATAACTTAAGATTCATATCATTCACAGTAAATTCCGCGCCGGGACTCTCCTTGCCCCCGAAAGAACCGGTAACTGAAAATATACCATTTTCCCCGATACGTCCTGAAACATCCTTAAAAATAATTTTGCCGTTTTCAATGGAAAGGTTTTCACGAACAATATTTTTATAGGAAATATCTGTCCGGCCTTCAAAAGGTATACCATTACGGCGGCCTTTTATTTTTGATTTACTTAAAATATATACAGGTCTCTTTTTTGTGCCTGAGATATTTAATACCCCTGAAATAGTTCCATCTGAAATAGTTCCATCTGAAATAGTTCCGGCGGGGCCTTCGGCTGCTTTCAGTAAAGACAGAAGGTTATCTATATTAAAATTATCCGCTACTATTTTTCCCCGGAGATCCTCTTTATTTTTAAACCCCAGTGATATATTGCCGGAAAGTGTATCCCCCGCATTAATTTCAGAGCCGGCAACAGAATCCTTATAGGTTCCGTTAATATTTATTTCCGGCCACTTACCGCCGTTGACAGAAAAATCTTTAACTTTAATGTCGTATTTATAACCGGTATCCTTATTAAAAGCGCCGGTATAATTCCCCGAAGCATTAAATATCCTCCCAAAAATATCATATGAAGTTAATTTTAAATAGAGAGCCTGCTTTTCTCCCAGTTTACCCTTGATATTCAGGCTGCCTTTTTCTTTATTTAAATTCAGCTTTTCCACTGACCAATGCTTACCGTCATATTTTAAAAGGGATGAGAGATTGCCTAAATCCCGGTCTGCATATTTTATGCCCGTGCTCTTAAAAACAGCGCGGCCTTCCCCGGAACTAAAGATAAATTCTCCCGAAATTTGACCGTCAATCTTATCGTTCTTTATCTTAAGGACTTTAAGAATATTTCCGATATCTGCGGCGGTCGCCGTGACGGAAGACCGGTTCAACACAACCGCGTCATTCTCATAAGAAATAGAAACACTGCCCTTTACGGTATTATTGATATCTAATTCGTCTATACTAAAAACTTTTTTCCCTTCTTTATATTGATAGCCAAGCCGGACTCCTCCTTCATAACTGCCAGAATCTATCATGAGATTATCCGTCATGACTTTGCCGTCTATGCGGACCTCGTCGGACAGTATATCAAGCTTACCGGCAAAATTAAAACTTCCGGAAGCCCCTTCATATAATTCCGTAAATCCGGGCAAATCAAGATGACTGATGTTCGTGCCCACTGTCTCTAAACTCATCACAAAAGGAGAATACCTCATATATCCTGTGGATTTTACGGCTCCGGCGCCGGCCCCGTTTATTTCAAAGGATTTTATATCCAGACGTCTCGTTCCTTCGGTAAATTGCAGATCGCCTTTTATTATATATTTATTATCTATACTGAACCCATTTACTGTAATTTCGGAATCAGCATAGTTAAATTCCGCGTCAACCCGACCGAACTTTTTACCGGGAACCGAAAAATCATCTATTGTAACCTCGGATTTAATTTCCGGCAAACCCCTGCGGCCTTTAACGGTTATATTTCCCGACATCGCCCCATTAATATTTTTTACTCCGGTAAGTTTTCTCATGGAAATTTTTTCAGCAGTGGCGGTAACATCAAATTCATCCCTTATATCCCACTGTCCGTCCCACCTGAGGCGTCCGCCGGCGATTTCCATCATCCCGGCACCGATCTTTATGCTTGAGGTGCTAATATCAGCGGTGGTATTAAGTTTATTAATTTTATAATTACCGACAAAACCGGTTTCCATAGAAATCCGGCCTGATGCTTCAATTTCCCCCGGTTTCCCCCTTAAATATCCTTCTACGTTAAATATACCGTTAATGTTTTTTATATCTGTTTGCTTTAAAAGTTCACGCGCGGCAAGCTGCCCTGTTACTCCGAAATCAATATGCGGGTCTTTCATATAGTTGCTTATTGTTCCGGTAACATTAAGGAGGTTCTCTTTCCACCTGGCAGTGGCTTGTCCTACATTAAGGCGGCGAGGAGAAATATTTATATCTGCTTTATCTACCGACAGCTGTCCGGCCTCGGCCCCGGCAACCTTAATTTCCCCGTTGATATCAAGGACTTCCAATATATTATCAAATGAATCTATATAGCCGGAAGCACTTAAAGAAACATCGGCCGTTCCCCGGTCAAAACTCACTTTCCCGAACCCGGAATTTATCTCGCCTACACTATTTAAAATAAATTTTGCGGAATTTATATCAATATCCGTTTTTTTACTTAGCAGGTGATACTTTAATTCAACTTTTACATCCCGGACAAGCTGTTCTATGTTAAAATCAGATTTTGCATATATCTCCGGGTAACCGCTCAACATAATTACAGAATTAAAATCAGAAGCGCGGTATTTTTGAGAACCGGGAAGAACCACGGCTATATCCCCATCAATGACATTAAATTTCCAGGGAGGTATCTTCCCTCCCCCCGGGAGATTTTTACCGGCTCTCATTTTTTCTAAACCGGGAATAATTAAACCGCCTGAAGATTTAATGATTTTAAATTCAGGGTTATATAAACTTATTTCACTTACAAGCTCGGGAACATTCCTTATGTTTTTCAGGATTTTAATAAAAGAATAGTTGACTTTGACCTTCCCGATATAGATATCTTTCCCGGGAGTAGAAGGATTGTCTATTGTAACTTCGCTCAACACTAAATTATTAAATATGTCGGTGTATATGCGGCCTATATCAACTTTGTTTTGAAGATACTCACCGGCTTTTTTATTTATTACGGTTTTTAAGTTTTCGGTAAACTGCCGGCTTTTAAGATATAGAATTATCCCGGCGGTTAATATTAATGCGGCAAAGAGAGATAACGTTATTATCTTAATTTTTCTTTTCATCTAAGTTTTCATCTAAAATTGCAGGGATACAATATAATAAATAATATTAGGCTATATTTTTTTAAATACAATCTTGTCGTCTTTAACCAAAGCTTTTATCTTAACCGGAGGTTTAATGTCTTTTTTAAGCATCTCTTCGGCCATCTTATCCTCAATATACTTGCGTATAGTTCTCTGCAAAGGCCGGGCGCCGTATTCGGGGTCATATCCTTTGTCGGCAATAAAATCATTTACTTCCTTATCTATTTCAAACTCTATATCCTGTTGGTTAAGTTTATCTTTCAACTCATTAAGCAGGATACCGGCTATCTCAATAACATGTTCTTTTTGAAGGGGGTGAAAGACTACTATGTTATCCAGCCTGTTTATAAACTCGGGACTAAAAGTTTTTTTGGTCTCTTCCAGAATCTTATCTTTTATACGGTCATAATTCATTTCTGCCGTCCCGCCTTTTTGAAATCCAAGCCCTTTGCTCTTTAACTCCCGGGCACCCAGATTAGAAGTCATTATCAAAACAGTATTTCTAAAGATCACCTTGTGGCCTAAATTATCAGTAATCTGACCGTTGTCGAATACCTGAAGAAGTATATTAAAAACTTCCGGATGAGCTTTTTCAATTTCGTCTAAAAGCACTACAGAATACGGTTTTCTCCTTACCGCTTCGGTAAGAGTGCCCCCTTCTTCATACCCCACATATCCCGGCGGCGAACCTATAAGCCGGGAGACAGAGAATTTCTCCATGAATTCACTCATATCAACTCGGACCAGGGCTTCACTGTCACCAAAAAGGTATTCGGCAAGAGTCCGGGCCAGCTCCGTTTTACCTACCCCCGTCGGCCCCAAAAAGAGAAACGACCCTATAGGTTTACGGGCGTCTTTTAAACCTGTCCGGGAACGCCTTATGGCCTTGGATATTTTGGTAACCGCCTCGTCCTGTCCTACTATGCGTTTATGCAGCTCCTGCTCCATATTCAACAGCCGGTTGGTCTCTTTCTCCGTCATTTTAGATACAGGGATACCGGTCCACTCTGATATAATATCAGCGACTATTTCAGGGGTAACGCTGTTTAGTCCCTTGTTTTTGCGACTTTCCCACCTTTCTTTCTCTTTTTTAAGCTTTGCTTCAAGCTTTTTCTCTTCGTCGCGAAGGTCGGCGGCTTTTTCAAACTCCTGGGAGGAAATAGCTGCTTTTTTTTCTTTAGTTACTCCCGTTTTTTTTGTTTCTAAATTTCTTAAGGTATCCGGCTGAACGGAAGAATCAAGCCTTATCCGGGATCCGGCCTCGTCAATTACATCTATAGCTTTGTCCGGCAAAAACCTGTCGGTAATAAATCTCTGAGACAACTGGGCCGCGGCTTTAAGCGTATCATCGGAAAACTTCACCTGATGATGAGCTTCATAACGGTCCCTGAGGCCTTTAAGAATTTCAATAGTTTCGTCTACGCTGGGAGGATCAAGTATAATCTTCTGGAACCTTCTGGCCAGCGCCGCGTCGTTCTCAATATGCTTTCTGTATTCATCTATGGTGGTAGCCCCTATGCATTGAAGCTCTCCGTTGGATAGAGCCGGTTTTAAAATATTTGATGCGTCCATGGAGCCTTCGGCCGCGCCGGCGCCTATAACGGTATGTAATTCATCAATAAAGAGCAGAATTTTACCTTTTCCCTGTAATATCTCTTTCATTGCTTTTTTAAGCCTCTTCTCAAATTCACCGCGATATTTAGTTCCCGCTATCATTCCGGCAAGGTCAAGTGTAATCACCCGTCTGTCCTTTAAAAGTTCGGGAATCTCATTGTCATAAATCTTCTGGGCGAGCCCTTCTACAACAGCGGTCTTGCCTACCCCCGCATCTCCCACAAGGACCGGATTATGCTTCGTTCTTCTGGAAAGTATCTGAATAAGGCGCTGTATCTCCTTTTCCCTGCCTATTACCGGGTCAAGTTTACCTGCGGCGGCAAGTTTTATAAGGTCTCTTCCGTAAGTATCAAGTGCCGGAGTTTTTGAAGATTTATTAGGCTGACCCGTTCCGGGCTCCATACCGCCGGCACCGGGAAAAACCGCTTCCCCCAAAAGTTTTAATACCGTGCTTTTTATTTTTTCCCGGGAGAGTCCCGCCCCTTTTAAAACCTGGTTTGCAATACCTTCATTTTCTCTTATCAGCCCCAGAAGGATATGCTCCGTTCCCACAAAATTATGGCCCAGTTCATTGGCCTCTTTTACCGCAAGGGAAAGAACTCTTTTTGCCCTGGGAGTCATAGGCCTTTCTCCTGTAAGAAGTACATTGTCTCCTTCTCCTACCATCTTAATTATATGATCTCTGAGCTTTGCCGCATCCAAACCGATTATTTTCAGAGCTTCGGCCGCCACTCCTTCATTGAGCGACAACAGTCCTAAAAGCAGGTGCTCTGTGCCTACATAATCGTGATTTAACTGTTTAGCTTCTTTTTGCGCCTCCATTATTACCCGCTGCGCACGCTTTGTAAATCTATTATCCATAATTTATTATCTCCTTACTTTGTGATCTTTTTATATTATTATTTTTTTTATAATTTCCGCGCGAGCTATATCTCTTTCTTCAGGATTCATTTTTTTGTCGTATATCTCCTGGATATGAGCCCGTTGAACTTTTATCATTAAATCATTAAGTTTCCGGATCTCGATATCTATTATATTCATGTATATTCCGAACCTGATATTTGAAATTAATTTTAAAGCTTCCTCAAAACTTATTTTATAAGCTCCCGAAAGCACGGCTTTAGACCTCATGACCGCATCTTTAATTCTTGAAGTATCGGTCTGTACAATTTGCCGGCGGATTTTGGATTCCCTTGAAGAAACCTGTTTAACCACTCTAAGTAAACTGTCGGTAATATGCTGTTCCGATATGCCGAGCGTCACCTGATTTGAAATCTGCAGCATATCCCCCATAACTTTGGTTCCTTCTCCGTAAAGACCGCGAACAACCATGCCCATTTTATTAATATTTTCCATGGTTCCCCTTATGCCGTTGATCATTCCCATCCCCGGCAGATGCAGTTGGCATGAAGCTCTCATTCCGGTTCCGGTATTTGTAGGACAGGCGGTAAGATACCCCCACCGGCCGGAATAAGCAAAACCCAATTCGCTGCTCAACTCATCATCAATACGGCTTATAATTTCAAGCGAATCCTCTAAATTAAAGCCTCCGGATATAAACTGTATTCTCAAATGATCTTCTTCGTTTATCATAATAGAAAGCTGTTCTCGCCGGTCTATAATAACTCCGGCAGCATATACGCTTTCGGCAAGCTCATGGCTTATGATGCGCCTTTCCACCAAAAGACTCTTGTCAATATCCGAACAATCCTCCATGTTTATCTTCCTGCTTCCCTTAAAATATGATATCTTGTCGCAGGCCTTAAATACCTCATCCCGGCACCGGGTCAGTTCGGCTTGAGTTGCCGTTCCGGGGAAAGGATAATCTTTAAGATTTCTAGCCAGGCGTATTCGGCTTGAAATTACTCCCGAATTCTCACGGTCAATTGTTTTAAGCCACCCTATATTTTCTTTTGCAAGCCCGGTAAACTTCATTCTTCTTTACTCTTTAAATCTTTTATCTTATCCCTTATCACCGCCGCCCTCTCGTATTCTTCTTTACTGACACAATTGCGGATCTCTTTTTTCAGATCTTCTATCTCACCGTATTTCTCCATACCTTTAGGAGTTTTGCCCGCATGCTGTATTGAACCCTGCAACCGCCTTAACAAAGTATCCAGATTATCTTCAAAAGTCTCATAACATTTATCGCAGCCGAGACGGCCGGTTTTATGGAAATCTTTGAAAGAAGAACCGCACTTCGGGCATTTTTTTACATCTTTTATTATCTTTTTTTGTCCCGACTCGCTTTGTCCCGACTCGCTTTGTCCCGAATCGCTGAATCCCGCAAGCATATCGGAAAAATCCCCCATAAAGTCGGAACCAGCATTAAAAGGGCTGAACGAACCGGGCAGAGCTTCCGAAGCGCATAACTGGCAGAGATTATATTCTACTTCCCGTCCGTTGACAATCTTTTTAATATGAACCGTCGCAGGATGTTTATGGCAATTGTCACAGAGCATCTACAGTTTAACACCGTCCTTCTTTGTTATTTCTTGAAATCTCTCTTTTAGTTTTAAAGTAAGCTCGCCGGGCCGGCCGTCAGATATTTTACGCCCGTCTACATCAACCACGGGGATAACTTCCGCTGCAGTGCCTGTAAGAAAACATTCGGCAGCGCTGTAAACCTCAAAGAGGGTAAAAGGCGTCTCTTTTAGTACTACATCCATATCGCTTAACATATCTACTATAACCGCGCGGGTTATTCCGTTAAGGGCGCCTATATAAAGCGGCGGAGTCAATACCGTACCCCCGGAAGTAACCAAAAAAATATTATCCCCCGTGCATTCGGCTACATAGCCTTCCCGGTTGAGCATAAGCGCTTCGGGAACCTTCAGCCGGTTTGCCTCAATCTTTGCCATAATATTGTTTAAATAATTTAAAGATTTTATGCGGGGGCTTAAAGCATCGGGAATATTTCTGCGGGTAGCGGCAGTAACTATATTTAAACCGTTTTTATAATATTCTTCCGGATATAATTTTATCTTGTCGGCGATAATAAAGACAGTGGGCTTTTGGCATTTCTCCGGATTAAGGCCTAAATCTCCGATGCCGCGTGTAACTACCAGCCGTATATAAGCATCCCTGAGCTTATTGGCATTAACTGTTTTAACTACTGCCTGGCTCATCTCTTCTTTACTTATGGGGATTTCCATCATTATAGCTGCGGCGGAATTATATAACCGGTCGAGATGCTCTTTAAGCTTAAAGATATTTCCGCTGTAAGCCCTTATTCCTTCAAATACTCCATCGCCGTATAATAATCCGTGGTCAAAAACCGATATCTTCGCCTCTTTAGTTTTTACAAGTTCGCCGTTTAGATAAATTAATCTTTCCATTTTTATTTACTCTCCTAATATTTTTATCAGTTTTCCGTTTTCTAATAAGATTTTTTCATCGTATTCATCATATATATTACTTTCATGCGTAACATATATTATACCTACTCCTGCGTTAACTTTCAAATCATTTAAAAGGTTAACTACATTACGGCTGTTGTCGCTATCTAAGTTACCCGTAGCTTCGTCGGCGAGGATAAAATCAGGGCGATTAATAACCGCTCGCGCCAGCGCCGTGCGCTGCATTTCCCCCCCGCTTAATGTAGCCGGACAGCGTTTAAGCAAATCACCTATGTCAAGTATTTCAACAATCCTTGCATACCAACCTTCATTTAATTCCCTCCTTTTTAATTCCAGAGGCAAAAGGATGTTTTTTTCTACGCTGAGTTCGGAGAGCAGATGAAAAAACTGAAAAACAAACCCTATCTTATTATTTCTCCAGCCGCTTAACTGAAAATCAGACTTTTTATATATATCTTCATTGCCGGCTAAATTGCCGTCTAACACCTTCCCCGAATCCGGTTTGTCTATGCCCCCTGTAATATTTAAAAGAGTTGTTTTGCCACTGCCGGAGGCCCCATAAACCGTATACCAGAGGCCTTTTTGAAATTCCATTGAAGCTCCGCAAAGGACTTCTGTCTTTTTATTGCCCTGATAAAAACTTTTTCTTATATCCGTCAGTATAATACTACTCATAACTCAACTCCCGGGCAATCTCAATCCGGCCGGCCCGGCGGGACGGATAAATAGTCGCCAGATAACTTATAACCATCGCTGTAATTCCTACTATAGCTATATCCGTAAAATTTACCGAAACAGGCACGCGGGATATAAGATAAACATGGGGGGGAAGCTTGATTATTTCGTATTTCTCAACGATATAAGCTAATCCCAGCCCTATAATCGTACCGAGGATGGTTCCGCAAAACCCTATCATGAGCCCTTTAAAATGAAAGAGCATCCTTATCTGCCTTTTAGTGGCCCCTACCGCTCTCATGATTCCGCAATCCCGGGAACGGGTAACTGCCACCATTATAAGAGAACCGGCAATATTAAAAGTAGCGATAATTACTATCATAATAAGAACTATAAACATCATGGCTTTTTCCAGTTTAAGCGCCGCAAAAAGATTTCGGTTCCGGGACTGCCATGTATTTAAGGAATAATATCCTATTTTCTCAGAAAGCCCTGCCGAAACCGATTCAGCATTAAACGGGTTATCAAGATAAACCTCCGTTCCTGAAGTCGCGATATCCGAGGGGATAATATCTCCGGCCGTCTGAATATTTAAATATACCAAACCGGAATCATATTCATACATACCGGAATTAAAAACTCCGGCGACGGTAACCTTTTTTATACGGGGTATTACCGGGCTGGTTATATTCTCAACTCTGGGTATTATAACAAAAGCGGTGTCGCCGAGCCTAAGACCCAGCATCCCGGCAAGTTCTTTCCCTATGACTATGCTGTCGCCGGCAAGGTCTTTCCACTTCCCCTCCGATAACGACAACCGGCTTGTTCCCGGCTTTATTCCTTTTAAAACCACCCCGTTGCTGGCATTGCCTTTTTGGATTAAGCCCCTGCCGTAAATAAAGGGACTGAAACTTTTAACCCCTGCCGTATTATTTAACTGCGCGGAGAGTTTATCCCTGTCTGTTCGCCCCCCGTACATGTCGGTTATTACAATATGAGGGTTAAGGGATAGGAGTTTTGAAGTTATTTCGGAATGGAACCCATTCATGACAGATAAGGTTACCACTAAAGCCGCCACTCCCAGAGCTACCCCTGAAATTGATATAATAACCATTATGCCCAGAATCCCCCGGGACCAAACTTTCCGGAAATAGACCCAGGCCATCTTTAAACTGAATATCATCTTTTTATTTAGTTTTTACCGGCCAAAACCAGCCAAATTTTGAAATTCCGTATCAATAAAATAACTTCTCATCGGTCGCTGAAATTACTTAACAGGTTTCAGCATGGGGAAAAGAATCACCTCTCTTATAGATTCGGCTCCGGTTAAAAGCATAATCAGCCGGTCTATCCCTATGCCGAGCCCCGACGCGGGAGGCATACCGTATTCAAGAGCTTCAAGATAATCATCGTCAATTTCATTTATATCGGATTCCTCATCTTTTTCTTTTAACTGCCTCTCGAACATCTCTCTTTGAACAAGTGGATTATTCTGCTCGCTATAGGCATTTCCTATTTCCTGTCCACCGACAAATATCTCAAATCTTTCGGCAATCCTTTCGTCCTCAGAAGAACTCTTGGCCAGTGGCGAAAACTTTGAAAGATAGCCGGTGACAATAGTAGGAGATATTAGTTCCGGTTCTACATACTTTGAGAATATCCGGTCTGCTACCTTATCCGGGGAGTCTTTGCCCGGAGGAACATCCAGCCGGGCGGCTTTCTTCTTGAGCTCATCAAAGCTGTCTCCGGGGCTGAATTTTATGCCGGTATATTTACTCATCAATTCCCACATATCCTTCTCCCGCCAGTCCTTGGTTAAATCTACCGATGCTTCATAACCTTCTTCTTTTATCATATCCCCGACGCCCGATATAATATTTTTGGCAAATTCCATCATAAACCTGTAATCCGTATAGGCCGAGTATACTTCAAGCATTGTAAATTCTGGATTATGTCGTGTAGATATCCCTTCGTTTCTGAAATTACGGCCTATTTCAAATACCCTGTCCCACCCCCCGACTAAAAGCCTCTTAAGATAAAGCTCCGGCGCAATCCTTAAAAACAACTCCGTGTCAAAAGTATTATGATGGGTCTTAAACGGACGGGCTGCAGCTCCCCCCGGCAACGGCTGAAGGATGGGGGTTTCCACCTCGATAAACTTTTTATCTTCAAGTATGGATCTTATCTTGCTTATTGTCTTGCTCCGGATTTTAAGAAGTCCCGATGACTCATCGTTTACAAGTATATCAAGATACCTCTTCCGGTAACGGGTCTCTTTATCCTGAAGCTTATGCCATTTTTCAGGCAGAGGCCTCAGGGATTTGGATAGGAACTCCAAATCTCCGGCAAGAACGGTTTTCTCTCCGGTATTGGTCATAAAAAGTTCACCCTCCACCCCAACAAAATCACCTATATCTATCTGCTTGAAAAATTCATACTTTTCAGGACCGACTTTATCCTTTCTTATGTAAAACTGTATCTTCCCCGTAGAATCCTTTATGTGACAAAAAGCCGAACCTCCCATAACTCGCTTGCTCATAATACGCCCGGCTACTTTCACGGATTCCCCCTTGTCTTTTTGAAGAGCGGCCGTTGCATCCATTTTCCGGTCATAACTGTTGGGATATACATCTATATTCTTGCTTTTAAAACTTTGAAGTTTTTCTTTTCTTATTTCAACTTGATCTTTATTTTTTTTCATTATATTTTTTCTCTTTATTTCCTCCAATACCGTCATTAGATAATATGTTATTTAAACCATTTGTCAAATTAAAAAATCAGGGTTTTTATAATATTATTTGCCGTGAGCGACCACCAGAGCGTATATGCGCAGGGCCCCGGTATTTTTCAGGCAGCGGGCGGCATTTTGGATAGTGGCGCCGGTAGTAGCTACATCGTCTATCATTATAATATGTTTTCCGTATGCTTTTTTTGATGCCTTAAATGCCCCTGATAAGTTTTCCAGACGGTCATGCCGGGAAAGGTTATACTGGGGGACAGTTTTTTTAACTCTTTTTAAATAGTTTCCGGATTTTTTTATGCCGGTTTTTTTAGAAAGATACCCGGCAAGGATTTCAGCCTGATTGTAACCACGCTCTTGTTTTTTAGCTCTGTGCATAGGCAGGCATATAATCTTATCTATATCGGAATTCTCAAGAAATTCACGGTAAAGCCCGAAAATTAATTCTCCTAAATATTTTCCGAGATATCTTTTACCACTGTATTTAAAATCTTTAATAATATCACGGATACCCTCTTTATAATATGCCGCTGTATAAATGCCGTCCGTAAAGACTTCAAGCCTCAAACAACGGCGGCAGACATCATCACTGTCCGGGACCGGACGGCCGCAGAACCTGCAGCCATCGGCATTGATTATCTCTATATTTTTTAGGCAGTCAGGGCAAACCCCGTCCATAACAGAACTGCCTGTATTCCCGCCGCAAACCGAACATTCAGCAGGAAGAAGTAAATCTCTTATTTTTTTAAACATCTTTTTAAATTAGCTCCTCTTACGATATATTTTTTAAATATAGAATCTATTTTATATCCTCAAACAAAAAAACTATAAATTTAATTAGACCCGTCCCATTTAAATATCTTGGCGC
>JAQICQ010000091.1 GCA_027858455.1 Elusimicrobiota bacterium
ATTACAGCAAGCTCTTTTGCCTGTTTGCCTTTGGCGTATGCGGCAAAAAGCTGCGAAGTTACCGCTGAATGATCATCCCGGGTCTTTCCCTCTCCTATGCCTTTCTGCTTGAGCCGCGAAAGGGAAGGAAGAACATCTATCGGAGGATATATGCCGTTATGGTCTAATTCTCTGGAAACTATAATCTGACCTTCTGTGATATAGCCGGTTAAGTCCGGAATCGGATGTGTTTTGTCATCATTGGGCATTGTAAGTATAGGAATCTGGGTAATAGAACCTTTTTTATTTTTAATTTTACCCGCCCTTTCATAAATAGTCGCAAGATCCGTATACATATAGCCGGGATATCCTCTCCTCCCGGGAATTTCTTTTCTTGCCGCTGATACTTCCCGCAGCGCCTCGGCGTAATTAGTCATATTGGTCATAACTACAAGCACATGGTAATCTTTTTCAAAAGCAAGGTATTCAGCGGCTGTCAGCGCAATCTTAGGAGTAGCCAGCCGTTCAATTGCAGGGTCGTCGGCAAGATTCAAGTAAAGCACAGACCTTTCAATGGCGCCGGTCTTACGGAAATCATTTATAAAATACTGCGCCTCTTCAAAAGTTATTCCCATGGCCGCAAATATTACACAAAAATCTTTTTTTCCGCCTTTTACTTTTGCCTGGCGGGCTATCTGGGCGGCAATTCGGTTGTGAGGCAATCCGCTGCCGGAAAATATTGGAAGCTTCGGACCCCTGACGAGGGTATTCATGGCGTCAATCGCTGATATGCCCGTCTGAATAAACTCCTCGGGATAGCTTCTTGAATACGGATTTATGGGACGGCCGTTTATATCCAGTTTTTTATCCGCTATAACTTCCCCTGCATCATCTATGGGGTTGCCCATACCGTCAAATATCCTGCCCTGAATATCTTCCGAAACCGGAAGCTTAAGGCCCTCACCTAAGAATTTTACTCTTGAATTGTTGAGATTGGCTCCCGAAGTTCCCGCAAAGAGCTGAAGAAGCACTATATCGTTGCTGACTTCCAGGACCTGCCCCAGGCGCAACTCACCGCTGGGAAGTTTTACCTCGGCAATCTCTCCGTAAGAAACATCCTCAGCTTTTTGAACATAAAAAAGCGGACCTGCTATACTTTTAACTGTTAAATATTCTTGTCTCATGATTTTTTCTTCCCTGTTTCATTGTCTTTTTTCTTTATATTTTTCTTTTTTTTGTCTTTGTTTACTTCTTTAACTTTATCTGTTTTTTTCTTTTTCTTTTTTAGCTTTGAGGTTACTTTGTTTTGTCTGGCTTTTTTCTTTTCGGCACCTTTGCTTTCCTCTTTTTTATCATCTTTTTTTCCAGCCTTTTTTGTAAAATTATCTTCCTTTTTTTCTTCTTGTTTCCCGCCGGACTCTTTCTTTTTCTCTCCGGCCGCTGATTTAGTTATTTTTATTTTTATCTCTTCGTCCAGTTTGTCAAATTCGTCCATGTTTTCTTCTTTTATATATTTCATTTTAGCGATTTTTTCCCTTACGCCTTCAACTGAAATATCTTCATAGGCCGCGCCTTTCTCTATCTCATCAATCATTTTATAATAAAAATGCATTATGGTTTTAATCATCCTGTACTGCTGTTTTATCGGAGTAAAGGTTTCGGCCGGATCAAAAGCATGCTGGTGAAGAAAATCCTCTCTGATCATTTTGGCGGTGTCTAAAATCTGCCGGTCGTTTTCAGAAAGTGACTCAACCCCGACCAGGCGCACTATCTCTTCAAGAGATTCTTCTTTTTGAAGAAGAGAAACAGCTTCATCGCGTATATGCATAAAATCATCGGCAATCTCTTTAGCCATATAATCCTTTATGTTATCTTTATAAAGCGAATACGACCTGAGCCAGTGTATTGCGGGAAAATGTCTTTGAGAAGAAAGATTATCGTCAAGCGCCCAGAATACTTTTACCACCCGGAGTGTGTTTTTCACCATCGGGTCGGAAAGATCTCCGCCGGGAGGCGAAACTGCCCCTATTATGGACAGAGAACCTTCTCTGTCTCCGCCCAGGCATTTCACTCTTCCCCCTCTTTCGTAAAACTCCGCTACCCTGGAAGCCAGATAGGCGGGATACCCTTCCTCGCCCGGCA
>JAQICQ010000113.1 GCA_027858455.1 Elusimicrobiota bacterium
GGGCTGACTACAGTTCCGGACATCTTATAGGAATTTTTGCGCCGTTTTTAATACTGGGGGTACCGATATATGATACGCTTTTGGTGAGTTATTTCCGTTACCGGAAAGGCATGTCGGTATTTAAGGGGTCTCACGATCACTATGCTCTGAGATTAAAAAGGCGGGGTTTAAGTGTATGGCAGATAGACTTGTTATCGTATGCGGTAACTGCGGTATTGGGCATAAGCGCTTTTGCAATAACGGTTGTAAGCGGGGTTTATGCTTTACTGATTATTATTACAATTATCTTTTTAGCCGGAGTGGGAGTAGTTATTTTAACCGAGCCCGGAGAATCCGGGTAATGGGCGTAAAGGATATAGTTATAATCGGAGCCGGCCTGACCGGCTTAAGGGCAGCTCAATCTTTATCAGAAAAAGCAAGAGTTACGGTTCTTGAAAAAAATGATCGGCCCGGCGGACTGGTTCAGACCAAAGAAATTGACGGTTTTAAGCATGATCATACCGGGCATTTTCTTCATTTCAAAGAGAAAGCTAAAAAGAATTTCGTCCGGAAACTTGTTGCGCCTGAAAAATTATTAGAAATCCAACGGAAATCTTATATATATACAGACCGCCGCTATATCCCGTATCCTTTTCAATCTCACATAAACTATCTGCCGGAAAATATCCGCCGCCGCTGTCTTGTAGAATTTTTAAAAACCCGGCAGGAAGAAGATGATTCTCCTTACAGCAGCTTTTATGACTGGATGATGAGGGAATACGGACGGGGAATAGTTGAAGAATTTATGCTCCCATATAACCGTAAGATGTGGACCGTTCACCCAAGGGAACTCACTACCGAATGGATGGGGAGGTTTGTGCCCAAGCCGGCTCCGGAAGAGATAATAGGAGGTATAGTTTCGCAGGGTAAATCGGGGGAGGGCTACAACGCGGTATTTTACTATCCCGAAGGCGGTATTGGATTGTTAGCCGATAAACTTGCCGGAGAAATAGATAATATAATATATAACGCAAAAGTTGAAAAAGTAAATACAGAAAAAAAAGAAGTTATCGCCGGCGGGAAAAAATACAGCTATGACAGACTTATAAATACTGTCTCGCTTAAAGAATTTGCCGGAGAGATTTTAAGTCCGGCCGGGAAGGAATTTTCAGAGGCTGCAGAAAAACTTTCTCATACTTTCCTTCTATATTTCAGCATAGGATGGGATGGGGATACCGGCAAAGAGCTTCCGCGCCGTGCCCACTGGGTATATTTCCCGGGGGATGAATTTAGCTTTTACAGGGTGGGGTTCCCCTCTACTCTGGGGGCGGGCCTTGCTCCGAAAGGAACAAGTTCAGCTTATGCCGAGGTTTCTTTTTCGCCGGAGAATGCGCCCTCCGAAAAGAATATTTTAAATATTAAAAATGATCTATTGGATAAACTGGTTGAGGCCGGTATTATTCCCGGCAGGGAAGCTGTAATACATGCTCTTCCCGAAATAATTAAAACTGCCTATGTTATATATGACAAAAACCACAATAAATCCCGAAGTGCTATAATAGATGCGCTTGCCCGCCGCGACATATATACCGGAGGCCGTTACGGAGGGTGGGAATATTCATCTATGGAGGACGCCCTCAAATGGGGAGAGGATCTGGCTGAATTATGTCTAAAGTAATACTTCATATAATAACCAAACTTCAATTAGGCGGAGCCCAGCAAAATACTCTTTATACTCTCCGGAACCTTGATAGTCCGTACTATGGATTTCTGGTGGCCGGCTGCGGGGGAGAGCTTTATGAAAAAGCTAAAAGAGAAAAAGGATATAAATTTAGGGTCTGCCCTTTTTTAGTCCGTAAAATTAATCCTGTTTTTGATATTTTAGCGTTTTTCTGGCTTTTTTTTTATATTCTGGCGTTAAAGCCGGCGGTGGTTCACACTCATTCTTCAAAGGCCGGTATTTTAGGAAGATGGGCGGCAAGCCTTGCCGGTGCCGGAAAGATAGTTCATACTTTTCACGGGTTCGGGTTTACCCCCCTGCAGCCGGAGCCGGTAAGAAAAATATTCATACTTATTGAAAAGTTTACAGCTTTGATAACTGACATGCTTTTAACTGTGGCATACGCAAATATTACAAAGGCGCTTTCGGCGGGCATCGGAAAACCACAAAAATATAGGGTAATAAGAAGCGGAATAGACCCTGAAAAATTTGAAAAAAAGGCAAAATTTGATACCATAAAGAAAGAACTAAATTTAAAAGCGCATGACAGGTTGGTAGGTAATATATCCTGTTTTAAGCCGCAGAAAGGTCTCTTTGATTACCTTAAAGTCTGCAATATAGTAAGCAGGCAGTATCCGGACTGTTATTTTATTATTGCGGGAGACGGAGCCCTCAGAGGCGCCCTAGAGAAGAAGATTAAAGAGTACGGCTTAGGTAAGCGGGTGTTTTTGCTCGGCTGGCGAAGTGATATAGAAAAAATCATGACCGGCATAGACCTGTTGCTGCATACTGCGTATTTTGAAGGGCTGCCCCGTGTATTTTTAGAAGCCTTTGCCGCAGGGATTCCTATAGTAGCAACGGAAGTTGACGGAGCGGTTGATGTTATTAAAGAAGGGAAAAACGGGTATATGGCCCCGGCCGGTGATACAGATAGACTTGCCAAATACACGCTGAAATTATTAAAGAATGAAAATTTAAGAAAAGAGATGTCGGTAAATGCAAAGAAATTGTTTAAAAAAGAATACGACATAAGACACATGTCCAAGAATTTAAATAAATTGTACATAGAAATAACAAAAGGAGAAAAAAATGAGTAAGAAAACACCAAATCTTTTTAGAGGGACTTTTACATACAAAGATGTTCCGTATATTGATTTTGACAAAGAGGCCCCGCTTCTGAATATACCGGAAAATATATGGATAACAGATACTACTTTCAGGGACGGGCAGCAGGCGAGGGCGCCGTATACTGTTAAGCAGGTTGTGGATTTATTTACATTGCTTCACCGGTTGGGCGGCCCGCAGGGAATAATAAGGTCCAGTGAATTTTTCTTATACAGCCACAGAGACAGAGAGGCGGTAAGGCGGTGCATGGATAAAGGGTATAAATATCCGGAAATCACCGGCTGGATAAGGGCCAATGAAAAGGATTTTAAGCTTGTAAAAGATATGGGTTTAAAAGAGACAGGTATTCTTACTTCGGCTTCGGATTATCACATATATTTAAAACTCAATATAGACAGAAAAACTGCTATGGATAATTACCTGAGGATAGTTGATACCGCGCTTGAAAACAATATCATTCCAAGATGCCATCTTGAAGATATAACGAGAGCTGATTTTGAGGGTTTTGTGATACCTTTTGTTAAAAAACTTATGGAGCGTTCGGCCGATGCCGGCATGCCGGTAAAGATAAGGGCCTGCGATACTCTGGGTTACGGAGTCCCTCACCCTCAGGCAACACTTCCCCGCTCCGTTCCTAAAATTTTTGATACGTTGGTAAATAAATGCGGAGTGCCCTCCGAATATTTAGAGTGGCACGGACATAATGATTTTCATAAAGTCATAGTAAACGGGCTGAATGCCTGGATGTACGGCGCCGCCGGTGTCAACGGAACACTTTTGGGTTACGGTGAGAGAACGGGTAATTCTCCGATTGAAGGTCTTGTTATGGATTATATAAGCCTTAAAAAAAGGCACGACGGTATGGATACAAAAGTTATTACTGAGATAGGGGATTATTACAGGAAAGAACTTGATGAGCAAATTCCGCCGTCATTTCCTTTTGTAGGCAGTGAGTTTAACACAACCAGGGCCGGAATTCATGCCGACGGACTTATAAAAAATGAGGAAATTTATAATATATTTGACACAGACAAATTATTGAACAGGCCGATGAATGTCGCGATAACCGATAAATCAGGTGTAGCGGGAATATCTATGTGGATTAATAATTTTCTCAATCTCTCCGATGAAAAGAAAATAGATAAAAAAGATCCGCGGCTTATGAAAATATATAAAATTGTTATGGAAAGGTATAGGAGGGGCAGAACTACGGCGCTTTCAAACGAGGAGATGGAGAATCTTACAAAAGAATATCTTCCGGAATTTTTTGAGTCGGAATTTGACAGGCTTGAAAAGAAAGCAGACCGGCTTGCGACTCAGCTTGTAGAAGATATCTCAAACAGCGACCGTATGCGTTCAATGGATATAGATAAGCAGGAAGAAGTCATGGAAGAGGTAAGAGAGAAACACAATTTTATCCAGTTCATGTATGTAGTTGACCGCAAGGGAGTAAAGATAACAAGAAATATTATAGATCCGGCTTTTTCAAAAGAGTTTGAAAAAAAAGATGTCGGAGTCATATATTCTGACAGAGAGTGGTTTAACCAGCCGATAAAGACCGGAATGTCATTTATTTCAGAATTTTATGTTTCTCGTATGACAGAGCGCCTCTGTATTACTGTAAGCGCTCCGCTTAGAGATGATAATGACAAAATTATCGGTGTTGTGGGAATGGATATGAGTTTTTCCAACCTGGTAAAAATTTAATAGATTAATGTGAAGAAAAAAAATCTTATAGAAAAAGCTTCTGCTCCGTTAAAGGCGGCGCTAAAGAGGCACAGTTTTTACAAAGGTAAGATTGAAATATCTCTTAAATGTCCGGTTACAAATATAAAAGATTTTGCTGTATGGTACACTCCGGGGGTTGGCGAACCGGTTAAAGCAATTCAAAAAGATAAGAGTCTTTCGTATGAATACACTAACCGGGGTAATACCATAGCCGTAATAACCGATGGCACCAGGGTACTGGGACTCGGTGATACCGGCCCGGAAGCGGCAATGCCGGTAATGGAGGGTAAGTCCCTTATATTTAAGTATTTAGGCGGAGTGGATGCGGTTCCTATCTGTCTCGGGACAAAAGACGTAGAAGAAATAGTAAAGACAGTTAAAATTCTCCGGCCGAATTTCGCGGGTATAAATCTTGAAGATATATCATCGCCGAAATGTTTTGAGATATTAGATAAATTAAAAGAAGAGATGGATAGTCCCGTCTGGCATGATGACCAGCAGGGGACGGCGGCAGTTACTCTCGCCGGACTTATAAATGCGCTTCATATAACCGGCAAAGATATAGGCAAAGTGCGTATTGCGTTAGTCGGCGCGGGAGCATCAAATATAAGGATTGCAAACCTTCTTATTAAATACGGGGCCGACCCTGGAAAAATAATAATGGCAGACAGCCGGGGCACTCTCCATAAAGGGAGAGAAGATATAAAAAAAGAGAACCGGTATAAATGGGAGCTTGCCCTAAAAACAAATAAAGATAATCTGCGGGGGACTACAAAAGATATGGCTGCCGGCGCCGATGTTATGATTGCTCTTTCTGCCCCAGGGCCGGATACAATAAAGAAAGAATGGATATCATCAATGGCGAAAGACGCAATTGTATTTGCCTGCGCTAACCCGGTGCCTGAAATATGGCCGTGGGAGGCAAAAGAGGCGGGGGCAAAAATAGTTGCCACCGGCAGAAGCGATTTTGACAATCAGGTTAATAATTCTCTGGGATTTCCGGGGATATTCAGAGGCGTTCTGGAAGTAAGAGCCACGGATATTACAGATGAAATGTGTATTGCTGCCTCAGAGGCTCTGGCCGGATATGCCCGCAATCAAGGTATAAATCCGGATTATATTTTACCGTCTATGGATGATGTGGAAGTATTTGCCGAGGAGGCCGCGGCAGTCGGAGTAAAGGCAATCGAGCAGGGAGTGGCATTAAAAGAAATGTCGTACGAGAAGATATACAGTAATGCTTTAAAATCAATAAAGAGAGCCCAAAAGCAGGCGGCTCTCATGGTTGAAAATAATATAGTGAAATTAGAAGAAGAAGATTCTAATTTAAAATAATCTATTAATTACGGAGAACAATATATGGAGCAAAATATAACAGAAAAGATAATATCGGCTCATGCCGGCAAAGATGTCAGGGCGGGAGACGTAGTATTTGTTGATGTGGACTGGGCCCTTGTCCAGGACGGCACCGGTCCGCTTACAATGGATGTGATTAATGAGATGGATAAAGGAGTGGATATGCCTTCAAAAAAATGTATCTTCTTAGATCATGCTTCCCCTTCGTCCAAGTTTGAGCTTTCCGACAGTCATAACAAATTAAGGGAAAACGCCGATAAGTATGGAATGGATTTAAATGAGGTAGGATACGGTATATGTCATCAGGTTATGGCCGAAGAGAAAGTAAGTCCGGGGCAGCTCGTTGTAGGGGCGGATTCCCATACCTGTACGGCGGGAGCTTTTGGGGCTTTTGCTTCCGGGTTTGGTTCTACCGATATTGCCGTGGCTATGGCTACCGGGCAGATATGGATTAAAGTGCCGTCGGCAATAAAAGTTGAACTTACCGGCAAATTTACAGGGACGGCTTCGGCAAAAGATTTTATCCTTTATCTGATAGGAAAACTTTCAGCGATGGGAGCGACCTACAAGACGCTTGAATTTACGGGGGAAGGAGTCAGAAATTTATCCATGGAAAGCCGCCTTACAATTTGCAATATGGTTATAGAGGCAGGTGCTAAAAACGGAATAATGGAAGCGGACGATAAGACAGCCGAATATATTAAGCATGAAAGGCCGCAGCAAAAGAAAGATTATAAAATATATAAATCCGATGCCGGAGCTGAATATGAAAAAGAATTAACAATTAATCTTTCGGAAATAACTCCGCAGGCAGCTTTGCCTCACAGTGTGGATAATGTTAAGCCGGTTTCTGAAATTGATAAAAAAATAGATATAGACCAGGCCTTTATCGGTACCTGTACTGGGGGTCGTATGGAAGATTTAAGAGCTGCCGCAGAAGTTGTAAAGGGAAGGAAAATTAAAAAAGGGGTAAGGCTGATAGTTACTCCGGCTTCTGCTCGGATATATAAGAGAGCTATGAAAGAAGGATTGTTGGAAATTTTTATGTCAGCCGGCGCTGTTATAGGCACTCCCGGATGCGGGCCTTGCGTGGGGATTCAGGGAGGTATTTTAGGTACCGGAGAAAAGTGCGTATCTACGGCAAACAGGAATTTTAAAGGAAGGATGGGGTGTAGCGACAGTTATATATATCTTGCTTCTCCGGCAACGGTTGCGGCTTCCGCTTTAGAGGGAAATATTACCGCAGCAGGAGAGGAGAAATAAAGATGAAGAATGAATTAAAAGGAAAGGTACACCGTTTCGGTGATAATATATCAACAGATTTAATATGTCCGGGTAAATATTTTCATTTAAGGTCAAACATACCCGAGCTTGCAAAGCATACGCTTGAAGACGCCGACAAGGATTTTATAAAAAAGATGGAGCCCGGAGATTTTGTGGTAGCGGCAGAAAATTTCGGCTGTGGTTCTTCAAGAGAGCATGCGCCGATAATTATAAAAGAGTCCGGTGTGTCAGCTATTCTTGCTAAGAGTTTTGCTAGGATATTTTTCAGAAACGCAATAAATATAGGCCTGCCGGTTATGGAATGCGATACGGATAATTTAAGCGAGGGTGACGAACTCCTCATTAAACCCGCCGAAGGCCTGATTAAGAATATTACTTCCGGCGAAGAGATAAAAGCAGCTCCCCTTATGGCGGAAATGCTGGATATCTTAAATGCCGGCGGACTTAAAGAATATGTAATGAAAAACAAATAATATGAGCTATAATATAACAATAATTCCCGGCGACGGTATAGGGCCGGAGGTAACTGCCGCGGCAAGGATTTGCCTGGAGTCAACCGGAGTAAAGATAAACTGGGATATTCAGGAAGCCGGCGAGGCTGTTATTAAAAAAGAAGGGACGCCCCTGCCGGAAAGAGTTCTTGAGTCCATAAGAAAAAATAAGGTGGCTCTAAAAGGACCGATAACAACACCGGTAGGTTACGGATTCAGAAGTGTCAATGTGTCTATAAGAAAAAAGCTTGACCTTTACGCTTGCGTCAGGCCGGTAAAATATTTTTCAGGGGTAAAAACCCCGATAAAAGATGTGGATATAGTCGTGGTAAGAGAAAACACAGAGGGTTTATATGCAGGAATAGAATTTAAGTCCGGAGAAGAAGAGACAAAAAACCTTATAGAATTTCTAAAAAAAACCAACCGTGCGGTAAGCCCTGATTCAGGGATAAGCCTAAAGCCTGTATCGGTAAAAGGATCAAAGAGAATAGCGGAGTATGCTTTTAAATATGCTCGGGATAACGGAAGGAAAAAAGTAAGTATAGTCCAGAAAGCCAATATAATGAAATTTACCGACGGACTTTTTCTTGATATAGCTCGCAAGATTGCCGGGAGATATCCCGACATAGAAAATGAGAGCATACTTGTGGATAATTTAGCCATGCAGCTTGTGCAGAATCCTGAAAAATTTGATGTTTTGCTGCTTCCCAACCTCTACGGAGATATAATAAGCGATCTTTTGGCCGGACTTACCGGAGGGCTGGGTATGGCGCCGGGAGTAAATATAGGGAATGAATATGCGGTATTTGAACCTACTCACGGTTCGGCGCCTGAGTTAAAAGGGAAAGATATGGTTAATCCATCAGCGGCAATTTTGTCCGGAGTAATGATGCTCAGGTATATAGGAGAAAACAAAAAAGCAGCTATCCTAAGGCAGGCTTTATCTGATGTAATTAAAGAGGGAGAAAGAGTAACATTTGATTTGCAATCCGATAATAAAAAACAAAAGCCGTCCGGTACCCGCGAGATGGCAAAAGCAATATGCAAGAGAATATACGAGCTGCAAAATTAAATAATATTAAGGATGTCATAGCCGGTGAAGTTATAAAATCGGTAACCGTCCTGCCCGGGGAACTTGTAGAAGAGATAAGAAAAAGTTCCCGTAAAGCTGAGGGAATAGAAAAAAAAGTACTTGAAGGAATGTTGAAAAACTGCGAGATTGCCGAAAAAGAAAATATACCGCTTTGCCAGGATACTGGTATATTTGAAATATGGTTTGAGCTGGGCAGGGAAAGTATTTTAAAAGATATCAATGTTAATGATTTATTTACCGAAGCAGTCAGGCAGGGACATAAAAAAGGGGGGTTGAGAGATTCCATGACAGGCCCGCCCTCGCCTGTAATACATATTGAAAGCAGTAATAAAAAAAATACGCGGGTAACGATAACTCCCCGGGGGTTTGGAAGCGAAAACTATACTAAACTTCATATGATAGACCCCAATGCTACTTTTGAAAAGATAAGTGAGATTATAGTTGAAGATGTAAAATCAGCAAACGGGCGCCCCTGTCCGCCGTATATGGTAGGAATAGGCATCGGGGGAACAGCCTCGCAAGCAGTTGAACTTTCTGCTCGGGCACTGACTGAGATTGATTTTAAATTCACAGACAGGGAAAAGGATTTATTAAACGAGATAAATAAACTTTCTCACGGCGCAGGCGGTATGGGGGGAAGTATTACCGCTTTGGCTGTAAAGATAAAGGAAAGACCTTCTCATATAGCGGGCAAGGCGCTCGGGGTGCATATAGGTTGTTGGTCTAATAGAGTGCGGAGATTTTTTCTTGAAGTCTCTTAAATTACCTTTGAAAGACAGGGCTGTTTTAAAAAATTTTAAAGCAGGGGAATTGGTTTTTGTAGATGGAGTAATATATACAGCGCGCGACCGGGTTCATGATTTAATAAGTAAGGGCAGGGGAAAGTGGCCGTTTGAACTTAAAAATAACGCAATATTTTATTGCGGTCCGACCCCAAAACCCAAGGGACGTAATTTCGGTTCGTGCGGTCCGACAACCTCATCCCGGATGGACAGCTATACCCCTGCTCTTTACAAAAAAGGTTTGGCTGCTACAATAGGAAAAGGCCCCCGGAGCCCGGAAGTTATAGAGTCAATTAAGAAGTACGGGGGAGTTTATCTTGTGGCATACGGGGGATGCGGCGCGCTTTATGCGGAAACTGTCCGAGAGGCCGAGCCGGCAGGTTTTAAAGATTTGGGGCCCCAGGCAGTATATAAAATAACTGTCAGCGGTTTTCCTGCGGTGGTGGGGATAGACAGCCGCGGCGGCAATGTTTTTAAGAGGTAAAATGAGGTAAGACAAAAATGGTTCAAGAGACACTTATAATCATAAAGCCCGATGCTTTTTCAAAAGGGGTCGCAGGCAGGGTAATAACTGAGCTTGAAAATGAAGGACTTAAGCTTTTAGGGTGCCGGCAGTTAAAGCTGTCTAAAGATAAAGCTAAGGAATTTTATAAGGAGCATATGGGCAAAGAATTTTACGAACCGGTCACTGATTTCATGGCGGCCAATCCTATAATAGTTATGGTATGGTCGGGAGAAGAAGCAATAGTCCGTTCCAGAAAGCTTATAGGGAAAACTGACCCCCGCGACGCGGCGGAAGGCACAATAAGAAAGAAGTGGGCGCAAAATTACAGGCATAATATAATTCACGGGTCTGATTCGCCCGGGTCGGCAGAAAGGGAAATAGATTTTTTTTTCCCGGCAGGAAGTGGGATATGCATGTGGGAAAAAAAGGAGTTTAAGCTGTGAAAAATATTTTAGTCTTAAACTGCGGAAGTTCATCTGTAAAATATGAGCTCATGAATATTAAGAGAGCTAATGTCCTGGCCAAAGGATTGGTGGAAAGGGTGGGTATGGAAGACGCGGTGCTTCACTATCATTTTTTAAAAGAAGACAACAGCTACGATGACATAAAACTGGTCAGGAATATACCCACGCACAGGGAAGCAATTCAGCTTATAATAAGGTCTATTGAAAATGATGATTACGGAGTAATAGATGATATTAAGGATATATACGGCATAGGCCATCGGGTAGTCCACGGCGGAGAAAAATATACGGATTCGGTTTATATTACCGGCGAAGTAAAAGATGATATTAAAGATTATATCTCGCTGGCTCCTCTCCATAACCCGCATCATCTGGCGGGCATAGAGGCATGTGAAGACCTGATACCCAACCATCCGCAGGTCGCGGTTTTTGATACGGCGTTTCATCAGAAGATGCCGGAAGAGGCCTATATGTATGCTTTTCCCTATGATATGTATAAAAAATTTGGGATAAG
>JAQICQ010000092.1 GCA_027858455.1 Elusimicrobiota bacterium
CATTAAAGCTCCGTCGGCAACTAAAACATATAAAATTATTTTTGCTAATATTATCATTCTTTTTTTCCTCCAATTATTTTTTCCAGAAATTTTTAACCTTTGTATTGAATTTTTTTTCAATACTTTTGACCGCAGATTTTATATTTAGCTCTCTTTTTCCTTTATTAGACCCTAATGCAAGCGCTACCGGCTCTGCCATTTTAAACCCCTCAGCCTGGCTATGGCTTCTTTTATTCTTTCTATATCCCTGGTAAGCGCAAACCTCACATAACCCTCGCCGGAATCACCAAACCCGGAACCCGGAGTACATATTATACCGGCTTCTTTTATTATCTTTTTCACAGCATCAATAGAACTTATATCTGCCGGAGGTTTTGTCCAAAGATAAAATGTAGCTTCAGGTTCTTTAACCTGCCAGCCGAGTTCTTTAAGACCCCCGGCCATAATCTCCAGCCTTTTTCGATAAATCTCAACTGCCGGAGGAACAAGTTCATCATAGTTTTTTAGGGCAACAACCGCGGCCTCCTGAATTGCTCCGAAAACCCCTGAATCGATATTGTCTTTTACCTTCTCAAGGCCTTCTATAAGTTTTTCGTTGCCGCAAGCCCACCCTATACGCCATCCGGTCATTGAAAATGTCTTTGAAAGCGAGTGTAATTCTATTCCCACATCCATTGCGCCGTCAATATTTAAAAAACTTACCGGCGGTTCTTTATAATACATCTCTGAATAAGCCGCATCGTGTAAAACTATAATATTGTATTTTTTCGCCATTTCAACGGTTTCGGCAAAAAATTCTTTAGTCGCGGTAGCCCCGGTAGGATTATTCGGATAATTTATATAGAGCATTACTGCTTTTTCTTTTATTTTTTCGGGAAGAGCTTTCCAGTCGGGAAGAAAATTGTTTTCTTCTTTTAACGGCACGAAATGCGGCGTTCCCCCGGAAAAAATCGTTCCGGAATTATATACCGGATATGAGGGTTCGGTAACGAGTGTCAGGTCGCCGGGGTTTACAAATGCAAGCGGAAAATGGGCTATCCCTTCTTTAGAACCGATTAATGGGTGAATCATTGTTTTAAGATTCATATCAAGACCAAATCTTTTCTTCATAAACTTTTTAATCTCAGCGCGGAAAAGCTCCTTTCCTTTACCCATTGGATACCGGTGATTCTCGGGATTATCTATTGCTTTTTTCATCGCCGCCCGGATTCGTTCGGGCGTAGGAATATCAGGATCACCCACACCTAAATTTATAATATCTACACCCTCATCGAGAGCTTTTTGTTTCATCCTGTCAACTTCTATAAATAAATAAGGCGGTAAAGCCTTAATTCTGTCTGCGAATTCAACCATATCAATACTCCTATTCTATATAATTTACCAGCTTACCTGTGTTTTCTATTTCAACTTCTACCCTGTCACCTATCTCCATTTGCCCAACTCCCGGAGGAGTCCCGGCAGTAATCAGGTCTCCCGGGTATAATGTCATATTTTCTGATATATAACTTACCAGCTCATAAACAGAAAAAATCATATTTGCCGTATTAGACTCCTGTTTAATCTCGCCGTTTAAACTAAGTTTTATTCTTAACTTCCCGGGATTAATTCCGGTAACGATATAAGGCCCGGCCGGGGCAAATGTATCAAAACTTTTTGCATGCGCCCACTGAGACTCTTTTTCTTGAATATCACGGGCGGTAATATCGTTAAAACAGGTATAGCCGAGAATATAATCCCTGACTAACCCCTCCGATACATTTTTACATCTTTTTTTAATTACAATCCCCAGCTCCGCCTCGTAATCCAGCCGGTCGCAGCCGGGCGGTTTAATAATATTTCTACCGGACCCAATTACCGCCGAAGGCGCCTTTAAAAAAAAGAGCGGCTCTTCCGGCAGCTCCATCCCAAGTTCTGCCGCATGGTCTGTATAATTTAATCCAATGCAGATGATCTTTGTTGGACTGACCGGACTTATTATCTCTATTTCGTCAATTGAACTCTCTCTGCCCGTACGATCGTATTTGCTGTAAGGGGTACCTTCTATATGACGACATTTATTGCCATTTACTATACCCCAGACTGCCTTATCCCCTCCGGGACTCTTAAATTTTATAAACTTTTCCGATACCATTTAATTACCTGAATATCTCATTTATTGAATTTTTAGTATAATAATCCGGCTACAGAAATATCCTCGTCTATCTCTTCCCAGTGAATACCAATTCCATTACTTATAAACCGCCAGTCCTGTTTTTGTTTGTCCGTGGCATCTCTCAACTTGGGAAACCAATCAATTGGCACTGCCAATTCCCGACCATCTGACAGCCTTAGAGATAATTTATTCTTACTAAACCAAACATCAACAGCTACTGATTCCATAACTTTTTTATTTGCTGAAATACTCATTCCACCTCCTCTTAATTTCTTTTTTGTTTGCTATAACCAACTTTCGTATACTATTAATCTCTGCGGAATCAAAGCTATAAGATTTAACCAATTCAACAGGATCTATCCAGTATTTAGCATAACAATTATCTTTTTCAATATAATATGACAGGGTTCATTTCCTTCATTACTAAAAAAGAAAAATCTGTAACCTTTAATTCTCAAGATAGTTGGCATACATACTCCTTTTTCTAAATTATATCTCCCTTATCCCTTAAAATGTAACAAAATACGGGTAATGTTGCGTTTCCTCGAACCTATCATCTATTTTTTACCCCTTGCCCTCTTTGCCCCGGCTATCTCTCCTTTTTTTTAAACAATTTCTTTTGATTTTAAATTACTTTAAAACATCTCCCATACCGTAAAATCCGTTTTTCCGGCCGGATAGCCATACCGCCGCGCGGACAGCGCCTTCTGCAAAAGCTTTCCTCGATCCGGCCCTGTGGGTAAGTTCTATCCTGTCATACGGGCTTATCCACATAACCGTATGCTCGCCGACAATATTGCCCCCACGGACAGCATGAATCCCTATCTCGTTTTTATCCCTGGGGCCTGCGCTGCCTGCGCGCCCATAAATATATTTGTCATCTTTGCCTGCGATAATATCAGCTATTTTTTTTGCCGTGCCTGAAGGAGAATCCACTTTCCGGTTGTGATGGGCTTCTATTATTTCTTTTTCGTATCCGGGCAAACGGTCAGTTATTTCTTTTACCATCTTAAAAATAAGATTAACCCCTATGCTCATATTAGGCGATACGAGAACCGGAGTATTTTCTGAATACCCTTTAATGGTTTCTAACTCTTTGGGAGAAAAACCGGTTGTCCCAATGGCAAGAGGAACGACTTCAGAAGCGCATATCCGGGCATTTTGGAGGCTGCTTTTA
>JAQICQ010000110.1 GCA_027858455.1 Elusimicrobiota bacterium
AAATAATGAATAAGATAAAACTTTTTTTTATAACATCATTTTCTTTTTTATTTTTTACGGGTGTAGTTTTATTCCGGTTATTTAAACCGGTCTCGGTAAAGATTTCAGGTGCAATAATAATTTTTTTGACGGTCCTTGCAATTGTTTTTTTTACCGGCCGCGGGAGATACTTTCCTCTTCCCGGAGCATGGAAAAGATTTATAAATATCAATATATTTCTTGCTTTGGGCGGAGTTTTAGGCCGCCTTTTTGGATTTAAAGAAGATGAGGTGAGAGGCTTTTTTATAGATATTAATAACAGCCTGGTCGGGCCGGGCGGTAAACCCGCGGGAAAGATTCTGCTTTTGCTTCCAAGGTGCCTGCAGAATTCTAAGTGCATTCAGGACCTTTCACAGGATGTATCAAACTGTATCGCTTGCGGAAAATGCCAGGTTCCCGAAATCTTAGAAAGAACAAAAGCAAAAGATATAAAAGTAGTTCTTGCCGGCGGAGGAAGACAGGCTCTTGAAGAGATAAATAAGTATGATCCCGACAGCATAATTGCCGTTGCCTGCGAGGCCGAACTTACAGACGGGATAAGAGCTGTCACCGACAAACCTGTATGGGCTATACGGAATGAACGGCCCGAGGGTCCATGTAAAAATACCCGGGTGGATATAAAATATATAAAAGATTTGTTATAAAGATAAAGATACTATGAAAAAAGTTATTAAGTTAGTTGTCTTTCTGGTTTTGGCTACGGCTTTCTACAGTGCCGTTAAAAATATAAAGGGTAATAAAAATATGAATAAAGAATTAACCGACAGCGTAAATATAAAAAGAAAACATTATAAAAACGGTCTTCATGCGGCTGTAGTTAAAAACAGTTTAGCCGAAGATGTAGTGGAGATAAGGATTTATGTAAAGACCGGTAGCGTCTATGAAAAAGATTTTTACGGTTCGGGGATATCTCATTTCTTAGAACAGCTTACTGCCGAAGGTCCGACAGAGACAAAGAGTAAAAAAGAAGTTGACAGACTTATTGAAAAGTTCGGCAATCATTTTAACGCATATACCACAAAAGACCATACCTGCTACCATATTACCACTACTAAAGAATTTTATCCGGAAGCTTTAAACCTTTTATCCGAGCTTGTCTTTGAAAACAGGATAACTAAAGAAGCTTTTAAAAGGGAGAGGGGGGTAATCCAGCGGGAAATAGAGAAATCTCTTGAAGAACCGGGCCGCTATCTTCACCGGATAACCTCTGAAAATCTTTACCGGGTACATCCTTCTAAGTATCCGGTCATCGGTTACAGGGATCTCTTTGAGAAAATCATGTTTGAAGATATTAAAACTTACTACGGCCGGACATACCGTCCTAATAACGCATTTATAGTGGTAGGTGGCGACATTGATTCTTCTTTAGTATTTAAAAAGATAGATGCGGCGGCAGGCGGTTATACGCGAGGATTCTTAAATCCTCCGGTGCTTCCCGCTGAACCTATGCTTACTTCTGTAAGGGAGAGAACCGGATATAGAGATATAGAGGGCGGCTATCTTGATATATCATGGCTGACTATAGCCATAGATCACGAGGACCTCTATGCTCTTGATCTTTTAAGCGAAATATTAAGTTCGGGTAGAAATGCAAGGCTCAATAAGATAATAATAGAAGAAAAAAACCTGGTCAATTCAATTGGTTCTTATTCCTATACGCCTTCTTACGGAAAGGGCAATTTCACAATTAATGCCAGGTTTAAAGATACAGACCCGGACGATATAGAAAGGAATATTTTTGAAATTATAGAAGCAGTAAAAGTTAACGGAGTTACCCAAAAAGAAATGAGCAGGGCGAAAAAACTTGCCCGGACAGAATATTTGTTCGGCAGCACTTCGGTCTCAGGTATTACTGCCAGAGCCGGAATAGATATACTCTCGACTTCTGATGAATATTTTGCGAGGGAGTATTTAAGAAACTTAAAGGAAACAACCGCGGATGAAGTGCAGCAGGCAGCTGAAAAATACCTTTCCCTGTCGCGATACGCAAAAACATTGCTATTACCCAAGGATAGTTTATCCGGTGATAAAAAACAGAGAATTTTTCCTGACATTTCTCCGAAAATTGTCCCGGAACTCTTTCCTGAAAAGGTTAAATTTGATAACGGAGTTACAGTTATTTTAAAAAATATGCCCGGAATATCGGTTATAAACTATGATTTTTTCTTCAAGGGGGGAGTGACCTACGATAAGGTATATGATACGCCGGGACTTTTTAGTTTTATGAGTTCAATGCTTTCCCGCGGCACCAAAAAATATGACAGGGTAGCAATTAACGAGAGATTTGAAGAGAGGGGAGCGTCTTTCAGCGCTTCGTCAGGAAACAACACTTTCTATATAAAAGCTGTCTCTTTAAAAGAGGACAGTGAAGAAATATTAAATCTCTTAAAAGAAGTAATTACCGAACCTGCTTTTGACACCGAAGAGATAGCTAAATTAAAAAAATTCACACTGCAGGCTATCACTCAGCAAAAAAACAGCTGGCAAAAAGTTGGTATGCTGAATTATAAAAAACATATTTATCCCGAAAACATGCCTTACAGAGAGAGCAGTATCGGAACTATAGAGAGTATAGATAAAATAGACCGGGCCTTGCTTAAAAAAGTACACAATGATTTTGTCGTTGGTTCAAATATGGTCATATCGGTAGTAGGGGATTTTAATGGCGGGAAAATGAAAAAAAGGTTAAAATCACTTTTCGGTAATATTAAGGCATCAGACGGAGAAATCGCTGATTATAAAAAAGGTATACTTAAGAGAGAGACCCCCTTAAACAAACAGTACAGCACCGATAAGGATATGGCTGTAATTCTTAGGGGATATCCTACCGTAACGATAGATGAGAAGGCTACCCGGATTGTACTGGATGTTATAGATACCCTGATATCCGGCGGGAGTTACCCGGGCGGATGGCTCCATGAAAGATTAAGGGGAGAAGAACTTGTATATGTAGTGCATGCCTACAATATGAATCATATTAAGTCCGGCAACTTCACTATATTTGCCGCAACAAATAAAGAAAACACTAATAAGGCGCTTGAGGTTATTGACGGGGTTGTAAATGACTTAAATGCCGGAAAATATACGGCAGGTGATATAGAAAGGGCCAAAGAACAGATAATAACTTCCCATAAGCTTAACCGGCAGACTCCTTCGGCTATTGCTCAAAATTATGCCTTAAACGAGATTCTGGGATTTGGATATGATTACGATAAAGAGTATCTTAAAAAGATCGAAAAAGTATCCATAAATGATATAAAAGAAACTGCCGATAAATATTTTAAAAATCCTGTAACTGTAATAACTTCCCCAAAATAAATGTGAGAGGCTCAGCCTCTCACATAAATTAATTTACCTTATTTAATACTATACCCGTGGGTATTTTTGGATAGAAATAGGTTGATTTAGGAGGCATGGTTTTGTTCTCATCTGAAATTCGCTTAATATCTTTAAATGACGGGGGGTTGAGTATAAACGCCGCCTGGTATTTTAAACTGTCTACTGAATTCTTGATTTCCGAGATATCTTCGCTGCCCGGATTAAAATGAACGAATTCCCCTTCGTCCATATCTTTATCCGATATTCCGAGGCGTTTATCAAGTATTTCTTTCTGCAGAAGCTCGGAGTCAAGTAGATCAGTACTTTTTCTGCGGGGAGTGATTTCATAATAAGCTCCCCTCAGGTATAATCCCAGTGAGCCTTTCTGTGGCTGACGCAAATTATCTTTTCTATTTACCGTAAAATCCTCAGTTAAATTATCGGTTAATTGCTCTATAACTTTAGTGTCCGTATTTTTTATGAGGCGGTGATAGGGCAGTATGAGAACTTCAGAACTCGGCACCAGAAACATCATTGTGTAATCG
>JAQICQ010000112.1 GCA_027858455.1 Elusimicrobiota bacterium
GTAAATAGGATTTATAAGAAAAGTGTCAGGGGAACTATCCCCAATGGCAAAGTACAAAAAATGGAGCGGGCGAAGGGATTCGAACCCTCGACCCCCACGTTGGCAACGTGATGTTCTTCCACTGAACTACGCCCGCTCTAACTTAAATATAATAATTTCTATAAAACTTTTGTCAACTATTTGTCAGCACAAAGTTTAAGCGCTCAATATTTTTATGCCCGGAAGTTCTTTCCCTTCAAGAAACTTAAGGCTGGCTCCGCCTCCGGTGGAAACATGCGAAAGACGGTCCTTGCTAAATCCAAGTTTAGTTATAGCCGAAACGCTGTCCCCTCCGCCTACTATGGACGACGCGCCTCTGCCGGTTGCTTCTATAATTGCTTTTATTACCGCTTTTGTTCCTTTGGAAAAATCTTCTTTTTCAAAAACCCCCATAGGCCCGTTAAATACTACGGTCTTTGCCGTTGAAATTTTTTCGCTGTAAAGGGCAGATGTCTTTTTGCCTATATCCATAGCAAGCATGCCGGTGCCTATCTCGTCTCCCGAAGTATTTTCAATTTTTTCAGGTTTTTAAAAATCATCAGCAACTATATGATCCAACGGTAATTCCAGGGAAGTATTGCTCTTTTGGGCTTTTCTAAGAATATTTCGGGCAACTTCAAGATTAGATTCGTCAAAGAGCGAATTGCCTATCTCTTTACCTTTTGCCTTAAGCAGTGTATATGCCATTCCGCCGCCTATAAGAATGATATCGGCTCTGCCTATCATATTCTCTATTACCGGGATTTTAGTCTCAAGCTTGGCTCCGCCGAGACATACTATAAATGGATGACTGGGATTTAATGCTTTAGAGAGATAATCTATCTCTTTCTGTAAAAGCCGTCCGGCATATGACGGTAGCTGCGCGGGAACCCCCACCATTGAAGCATGTTCCCGGTGAACAGTTCCAAAGGCGTCCTGGACAAAAATATTGGCGTAGCCGGCAAGCTCCTTTGCAAGTTCCGGAGAATTTGATTTTTCGCCGGGGTTAAACCTGAGGTTTTCAAGAAGCAGAACCTGGCCGGTTTCAAGTCCGGCAGCCATCTTTTCGGCCTTTTGTCCGGTAATTTCAGGGCAGAATTTAACTTCGTTATCAATTAGCTCACCAAGTCTTGTGGCTACAATTGAAAGAGAGAGTTCTTTAACCGGCTCTCCTTTCGGCCGGCCGAGATGGCTCATTAATATCACCGAGGCTCCACCGGTGAGCAACTCCTTTATCGTAGGGAGCGCTTCCCTTATCCTCGTATCGTCATCTATCTTACCACTGCTTATTGGCACATTAAAATCGCACCGGACAAGCACTTTTTTACCTAACGGATTTAATTCGTCTAAATATTTCGCCATACTTTACGAAATAGCATCCATCTTTTTAAAGAGATCAACACAGCGGCAGGAATAACCCCACTCGTTGTCATACCAGGACAGGACTTTAATCATATTCCCGTTTATTACACTGGTTGACTGCGCATTGAAAATAGAAGAGGCCGGATTATCTATAATATCGCTTGACACTATATGGTCTTCGGTATATTCAAGAACGCCTTTAAGCTCGCCTTCGGCGGCTTCTTTCATTGCGGCGTTTATTTCTTCAACGGTTGCGTCTTTTTCAAGTTCACCGACAAAATCAACCAGTGAACCGTCCGCGACAGGAACCCTTACCGCCATACCGTCAAGTTTACCGTTCATTTCAGGAATAACTTTACCCACTGCGGCCGCGGCGCCTGTTGTTGTCGGCAATATATTTGCCGCCGCTGCGCGGCCCCTGGTATAATTACTGTGCGGCATATCAAGTATTGCCTGCCCGTTTGTGTAGGCATGTATGGTAGTCATAAGACCGCCCTTAAGCCCAAATTTTTCGTTAAGCACCTTAACCACAGGGGCAAAACAATTTGTCGTGCAAGAAGCATTAGATATTATCTTGTCTTCAGGTTTAAGTATATCGTCATTTACACCCAAAACAAGCGTCGCATCTATCTCGTCTTTAGCCGGTACGGAAAGAAGGACTTTTTTTGCCCCTGCCTTAATATGTTTTTCAATCTGGGCTTTCTTCCTGAATACTCCGGTTGATTCAAGTACATAATCTACGCCAAGGTCTCCCCAGGGAAGCTGCTCCGGATCTGTTTCGCTTAAAATTTTTATCTTTTGACCGTCAACAACTATTGAATCGCCTTCGGCTTTTACATCTCCGGGATAGCGTCCGTGTACCGAATCATATTTTAAAAGATACGCCAAAGCATCAGCATCGGTTAAATCGTTTATTGCTTTAACTTCAAAACCGCCGACTTCCTGCATTCTTTTAAATACCTGTCTTCCTATCCTTCCAAATCCGTTAATTCCTACTGTAATTGCCATAATTTTTACTCCTTTTACTTTTATATAACTTCTTTTTTACTTTAAATATTTATTAAATTATCATTTTAAAT
>JAQICQ010000118.1 GCA_027858455.1 Elusimicrobiota bacterium
TCTCTATATGATTTTAATATTGTCTGTTGTTATAATGTTGACTTCTTTGTTAAGTGTCAAAAGAACTACTGTATTATTAAAAAATAAATTTTAAAAGTAAGAAAAAGCGGGAACCGCGGAAATGGGGACGGTTCTATTTAATACAATAGGGATTTCCTTTTTTTGGAAACAAGTGTGCTTCGCACCGAACATGGCACTTCCTTTGGTCGCTAAAAAACAGTCATTTAGACTGTTTTTCTTAACGCTGCGCAGGTATATATAAGAAAAGAAAAGGAATCATGCTTGCCTGCCATCGCTCAGGTGATGCGGGCGGGTAAATCTCGTTAATCCTGACAGGAAAGTCCCGCAGAAGGCGGTTAATTAATAGGAGAAAAAAATGTTTAATTCCAAAAAAGAAGAGATAGAAGAATTAGTTAAGACTATAGCAAATCTAAAAGAAGAAAATGATAAGATATCAAAAAGGCTTGCATTAAAAAATCAAGATAATGACAGTTTAAAGGGTAAAGTTAAAGAGTTGAAATTGTTTAAAGAAAGTATAAAAGTGCCTTTTGTCGCTCTTGACCAAGAAAATAAGATTGTTTTTATAAATCAATCAGGCGCAGCAATTTTCGGTAAAAAGCCAAAAGGGCTTTCGGGAAAAGATATTGATTATATGATTTCCCGAAAAAATGAGCTTGGCAACGCTATTTTAAGTATGGTTGCGGACGATGCTTCGCAAAAAAACGTATTTAAAAAAGGGCATATATATGAAATTTCATCTGGAAGAAAAATTGTTATAATGGATGTTTCTGTCGGTAATGATAAAGAGCTAAAATGTATTTTGTTAAAAGATATAACAGAGATTTATAATCAGGCTTCGCCGGATAAAAAAGTATTTGATTTTATAGAGCCGTCTCTTTTAAAAGCTCTTTTACAATCTCCTGAGACAGTCAAAGAAACAGGGTTGAATAGGTCTTTCTTGCAGGATCTTATTTTAAAGATACTTTATTCAAGGGGGGAACTTACCGGAAGAGAGATTAGTAATATAATATGTCTGCCATGGGAAAATATTGTTAAAAAATTAGTTGAGCATCTTAAATCGGAAATGGGCTACTGTATAAATTTAGCGGTTAAAGGAAAACCGTATGAGGATTCGGCTCGTTATAGTTACAGATTAACTGCCTCCGGGAGAGAATATGCTAAAGAAGTGTTGGAAAAAGATAAATATACAGGCCCGGCTCCGGTACCCTTTAAACTTTACGGAAAGGTTATAAGAAAACAGCGGCATAGTTTGGGTTTGATTAAAGTTGACGAAGTAAAAAACATTCTTAAAGATAAAGTGGTTGGTGGGGATGTGATTAGAAATATTGCCCTTGCTTTAAATGCCGGAGGGTCAATATTTATGTATGGCCCGCCGGGAAACGGTAAAACATCAATAGCTAAAATTATTGCCGGGATATTTAACCGGAAAGTCCTGATACCTTACGCAATAGAGATAGATAATAAAGTTGTTAAAGTATATGACCCCGCGTACCACAGCCGGTTTCCCGAGGATGATCAGTTAGAGAAAACTCTGCTTGCGAATGGTTTTATTAAAGAAAGCAATACGATCAGAAATAAAAGAATGGATTCGTATGACCGAAGGTGGAATATATGTGAATCGCCTTTTATAGCGTCGGGAGGAGAATTAACATTGGAAGAATTGGATTTATTATATGATCCGGTATCTAACTTTTATGAAGCGCCTTTTCAGATAAAAGCTAACGGAGGCACATTATTAATAGATGATTTTGGGCGTCAACAGATGAGGGTTGAAGACCTTTTAAATCGCTGGATTGTCCCGCTTGAGGAAAACATTGACTATTTAACCTTAAAAATCGGAAAAAAGATAGTGATTCCTATAGACCAAACAGTAATATTTTCTACTAATATAAAACCTGAAGATTTGGGAGATGAAGCTTTTTTTAGGAGATTAAAAAATAAAATATTTATAAGAGATCCTCAACCGGACGAATTCAGGGAAATTTTTAAATATGCTTGCGAGAAGGACAATATTAATTATTCGCAAGAAATTATTGATTATCTTTTGGGTAAATTAAAAGAATCGGGATATAAGTTGAGAGCTTATATTCCCGGCAGTATAATTAATAACGCTGTGGCCGTAATAAAGCTTTCACAAAAAGAGGCAGGGGGAAGCATTAATTTAACACGGCAAATAATAGACGAAGCGTTTAATAATACTTTTTTGTAATAGAGTAATTGTTATTTTGGAGGAGTATTATTTT
>JAQICQ010000127.1 GCA_027858455.1 Elusimicrobiota bacterium
CCTCCGGCCATACCCCCTACGCCGCTCCCTCCTCCGCCGGCTCCGGAATACTCTGTTTCGCCTTTCATCTCTTTAAGATCTTTAAGCGTCTGCAGAGTCGCAAATAAAAATTTTCTTAAGGGACCGAATAAAAACAATCCTAGTATTATAAGAGTTATAAGAACCAGTGATATTATATAAAAATACGGATTAAACAAAAAACCGACAAGATCAACGGTCTTGCCGGCAAAATCAACTCTTTGTATAGATACTCTGTCTCCCCGGGCCGGATCTAACCCCAGGACATCGTTAACAACATTATCTACTGTTGCCACTAAGTCATCAGGAACAGAATTATCAAGCAGTAAACTTACCCTGACACTCTGGATAAATTCAGACGGCAAGGTGATAATATCTTCAACTCTCTTCCCTCCGGATTTTTCCGGTGACTGTTCCTCGGCGGAAGTCTCCTGCATAGTATCCCTTAATGGAACTCCGGGCAGATATTCCTCTCTTTGCGGAGCGGCCTCCTGCTGGTCCTGCTTATTTTCAAGCCATTGCTCGGTAGTTACCTGACTCTTTTTAAGGTCTGTAGTCTCTATACTTATAATTACCGAAGAATTACCTTCACCCACAATTCTTTCAACGACCCCGCTTACATGGTCCTGCAACCGTTTTTCAGTCTCCATCTTCTGGTTTATCAGGGTTGTATAATCGGAAAATTCCGCCGCGGCAACAATAAACGGAAGCAATATCAATATTAACAATTTCTTTTTTATTTTATAAATCATAATTTTATTCCTCTTTATTTATATTTGTAATATCCGGCTCCCTGCCGGCAGAAACCCTGTTTATATAATCTCTCAAACTATTGTCACTAGGATTAAGCTGCAGTGATTTTTTCCATGCCTCGAGAGCTTTTTCTTCATTTCCTATCGCAAAAAATGCTGACCCCATCCTCTTGTAAGCCTGCGCATTGTCGGGCTCAACGATAACGACATCCTGAGTTTGCTCTATAACCCTGGCATATTCCCCGTCATAAAAATCCTGAAGAGCCTGCTGCAGTTTAAATTCCGATAAAGTAAGCCCTTTTGCCACTTTGATTCTCGGGTCCTGTATTCCTTCCATATTTCCTATCAATCTCAAAAGCCTTTTTGCGTCCTGGTCGTTGGGGTTTTTCGCAATTAAGTTATTTAAAGCCAGTATTAATACTTTGTGATTTTGATTTTCTATATACTCATTTATCCCCCGTCTCAAAAGTTTCGCATCATACGTATCCTCGACTTTGCGGGGTATGATTTTCGCTATTCTTGAAATAATTGTCAATTTCCTTGAGAGTTTCTTGTCTTCGGGATTTAAGCTGTAGGCTTTCTCATAACTTCCCGATGCTTTATCATACATTCCTACCCTATAAGCGGCATCACCCTCGGAAGAATACTCTCTTGCCGTTCTTTCCTTTATTGCTTTAACCGAGCGTCCGAAATTTACAGTTGCAGAAAGCCGGTGAGAACCTCCGAGCTGATGCGTAGCATAAGCGTAATCCACCCCGTAATCTTCATATTTAAGCCCAAATCCCACATTAAATTCTTCCGGGTCTATCCCCATTCTAAGAGCAAGATAATCCATTGCCCAATACTCGGCTCCTACATAATACGGTGTACTGTCTTCCCAGCCTATGGTAGTCTGTATATCAACCCCTAAGGACAGCCTTTCTCTTAAAAGCTTGTAATTTACGCCTACCCTTGCAACTATGGGCAATTCATCCGAAGTCCCGTAAGTCATGGCCAGAAGATTTTGAAGATTAGCGCCTACCTTTAGATTATTTATCGGATTATACATTGCGCTGACATCTATAATATAGCTTCCGCTTGTATGATCATCAAGAGTATGGCTCATTTTCTTTAAATTTGCCCCCACAGATAAAGTTTCCATAACTTTCTGCCCGTATGATATGCCGTACGCACTTTGAATATCTTCAAAAGTATGAGTAACCCGGTTAGAACTGTCGCGCCCTTCAAATCCCCCTAAGAATAATCTCGTTCCGGAAAAACCTAATGTGCCTCCTGTCTTTGTGGGATAGACATAACTTACAAAATCATAAACCGTTCCGGCCCATAATATTGAATGCAGGGCTGTTAACTGACTTCTTGAAAGGTCAGAAAGACCAGCCGGGTTCCAGTATGTAGCGGAAGCGTCATCGGCAAGGGCTACAAAAGCCTTCCCCATCCCGAGAGACCTCGCGCCGGCGCCCCAGGACATAAAAGACCCGGGCATACCGCCGCTGGCTTTTGAGGCTGCGCGATTAACGGCATACTGCCCGGCGGCAACAATGTATATTGCTGCTGCCATCCCCATTATTATTCTTTTTAATTCTTTTTTCATTTTCTTTTTTCCCGGCCTTGTAAGCAGAAATAAATAAAAAACCGGTTTGCCTTTAAAATAAAAGCAAACCGGTTTCAATTAAGTTTAAACACAGATATAAACATTTATGCTTTAACTTAATCATACCCTCCGGTAGCTCAGCCCTCCGCCTTTTTAAAATCAGCCGGAGCTGGAACTTTGCGTGACGCCGGTTACCCGACGATTGCCTTTATCTAAGGATAACAATATTTTATTGAACCCTCTTGGTTCCGTTATATTAATAACACAGAGCAAATATTTTGTCAACTACTTTCCAGAACAAAACTTCTAAAAATAAAGTTAGCGCCCAAGCCGGATATTTTTCTTACCGGACTATACCTATCTTACGGGTCTTTTCTACAGTTCCTTCAGAAGATTTAACTATAATTCTCAATATATACCCGCCTTTTGCAACACCCGTGCCGATTTCATTTATTCCTAACCAGTCAAAGTGGTTCTCTCCCTGCTTGCCACCAACCATACCTTTCTTAAACTTCCATTCTTTTACAAGATGGCCCATCATATCATATAAATAGACTTCAACTTCCGCATCCTGATTAAGTATATATGTTATACGGGTTTTTGCATCTCCGAGATCAAATCTTGCCGGATTGGGGTAATTAGAAACCTCTGATACCGCTTCTTCAGGCAGCCCGGTTACGGCGGCATCAGAAACCTCAGACCATTCTCCCCAGTTACCTGCATTGTCCTGAGCACGAACCCTGTAGTAATAAAAGTGACCTGCCGGCCGGTTCTCAAACCAGTGGCTGTTTTCATTGCCCGGCACATAAGTAACGGTCTTCCATACGGGCGAAGTATCTTTTCTTTCCTGTATATCATATCTCATTACACCACTCTCTGTAGCGCTGACCTCGTCAGCCGAATCTACCCAGGTAACATTATAAGAAAGAAGCACTTTATTCTGTCTTTGCTGGTCAGGTGTCGGAGTTCCCGGGCTTGTCGGAGGATTAAGGTCAACGGTAAATGAAGCTTCGCCGGGAAGCGACCATAAAACCTCATTAGTATCCTTATCCTGACTGGCGGTCTTTGCATAGAACATATATACTTCACCGTGCCTTAAAGAAAGACCCTGGATAGTTGTCTCAATATTCGCCTCATATTCATATTGATCGTCGGCGCTTGATGTTTTTACCGCCCCCAAGTCGCGCCACGGGCTTCCCGCTGCCATATACATATTATGAGTAATTCCCATAGAAGAATTTGTCATTGATTTCCATGACCCCTTAACAGTTGTAGCCGAATTTATCCATTCCTGAACTTTTACCACCGGAGTCGTCGGCGTATAGAGATGCCTTATAAAGAGATACGAAGTTTCAAAAAACGGCGACGCGTCTTCTTCAATAATCCTCTGTTTGGGAGTTATATCTATCCAGAAATTAGTATTTTCCTGTATTCTTCCACCGACAAGAGAATTAACTTTAGCTGCCGCCGCTAAATCATACGTAAGGAAAAATGTCCTGCCTGATGTTGTTATTATATTTTCGGTTGAAATATTAACTATTACTACGCCACTGGAGAAGGTATCATCTCCGGCTGAAATAAGTTCATCGGCAACGGTATCAAGCTGACCGTCTCCGTCGGTGTCAGAATATATATTTACCGCATCTATGTCAGAATCAGCAAGATCACCCGTTTTTATGACTCTTACATAATTAAAAGTAGGTTCGCTGTCGGCTCCGGCAGAAGTCAGAGAAGAAACCTTTATCTCAAATTTTGCCATCGGCACTCCTTTAACCCCCTGCCTTTCTCCCGCGGGCGCAATATCTTCCGTCTTGAAAGATATTTTCATAGCTTCTACTGTAGCAAGTGAGCTTTCTAACGGGAATGTAGCGGGTTCATCCGGATCCTGCAGCGGATTTCCGTCTCCGTCAACATTACCATTTGAATTTACAAAAGTAGCCACGGTGTTAGGCGAAGAGACAAAGAAGAATGAAGAAGAATCAAACTTGGTTCCCACAGTATGTATGGGCCCTGCTTCAATAGCTATATCGCATACTATAAAGAAAGTTCTGAACGCAGTACCTATATTTTGAGGAGTTATAAAATCTATATTAACGCTGCCGGCGCTTAAAGTATCGGCGCCTGAACTTACAAGCTCGTCTTTTGAAGTTTCAAGCACACCGTTATTATTGGCATCCCTGTAAATTTTCACCGCTTCTATATCTGTATCATCGTTATCCCCTACAACCGAAAGCCTAACTCCGCTCCAGAGAGCATCAGCTTCCGGATCTCCGATCTGGGGGGTTCTTGTAGTCATTTTCAATATATCAACGACTACATCATCCTCACCCTGGATAACCGTTTCGGGAGTAGGAGGCTTGCCATCTTCATCCCTGACAGGTATAACAGTAATCCTGTCTGCATACTCTTCCACCTCGGCTTCAGAGCTCTGGAAAGGCAGATTGTTCGGAGCGACTATATCATCCGCGGCTAAGAATTTAAAATCAGTTTCATCAAGAAATCTTGTCCCGACAGTCTTACCAACTTCCGCAAGATTTGCAATATCATATACAAGGAAATATCTCTGTCCGGCAGTTCCTATCGACTGGTATTTTGTCGCATCAAATCTCAGCTCGGCAACACCATCTATAAATACATCCGTCCCGTAACTTACCAGTTCGTCGTTGCCGCCCCCGGATGCCGGTTCAAGATAACCGTTATTATCTGAATCCTTGTATAATTTAACTGTTGCTACATCATTATCTGTACCCGTACCTATCCGGTGAACATCTATTCCCGTCACTATCACAGCATTTTGATTAGTCTCAAGATTAAGCGAAGTTATCATTACATCGTCGTCACCCTGAATAACCGCTCCGACCCCGGCATCTTCGGGAGTTATAAGAAGTGTATCAACAGTCGCCATGATTTCTGTCCTGGAAGTTTCAAAAGGTATATTGTCTTCGCTGACAGAGTGAGGATAAACTACTTTGAAATATGAATTATTAGCTATCCTTAATCCGACTTTAGCGCCCGGCATGGCATCAGTAGCTATATCGTAGGTTATAAACCAATATTTAGGCTCTGTCGTAACTGTCTGGGTTCCGTCCTGCAAATCAAATGCCATAAGTTTAGAACTGTCCTGGAAAACTCCCGACGAAACCAGTATATCCTTATACGGCTGAAGTGTGGAAAATCCGGCGGTACCGGAACTCTGTATGTCCTTGTAAATCTTAACCGCGGAGATGTCGCTGTCGGACGCGGCATCATTACCGGTCCTGAAAACCAAAAGTCCGGTCCAGTCTACCTCAAAACCGTCACATTGCATCTTAAGTGTTTCCATAAGCATGTCTTTTTTACCCTGATATTCCTCAACCGGCGCCGCGTCGGAGGGAGTAACGGTTACAATACGCGGTGAGGCATTTATATTATGCTCTTCCGTAGAAAAAGGTAAGTTAGTTTCTTCTACCGTATCCGGACTGCTTACAACAAAATTAGCGGCTTCGTTTATTCCCAGTTTTACCGTATGCCCGGGGAGAGCCAGATCGCTTATGTCAACGGTAAGAAAATAACCTTTTGTTACGGGCAGTATATCCTGAGAATTTTCTTCTGTAATATTAATCTTGCAGACTCCGTCAAAGAAAGTATTTGAGGTTGATATAACAACATCAGCATCGGTTGTAAGCACCCCGTCGTTATTAGAGTCATACCAGAGCTGGATATTAGTTATTTCACTGTCAAGAGCACTGCCCTGATTAAAGAGCGTAAGGGCAGGTTTTGACTCCGACACATTATCTTTCCACGCCGCATAAGAAATGTCGGAAGTCATCTCAAGTTCTATAAGCGGTAAATCCTTATCTGACTGGTTAATCTGATTATCGCTTATAAGATGCGTAGCATCAGACGGTTCAACAAGTATGCTGTCAGAATACGGCACCACGGTCTTGGGGCTTACCTCAACAGGTATCTTTGCATCCGATACTATATCAGGCCAGCCTACATTAAAATAACCCGAAGTTGCTGCCTGAAGGCCTATATCCTCTGCCTCTGTCGCAAATGGATCTATATCGTAAGTAATAAGATATTTCTTTGATGCCGTTCTTAAATCCTGAAACTTATCTTCCGGAAAAAGCATCTCGGTAGTTGAAGAACTAAATACATCAGCTCCCTCTGATATCAGTTTATCGCTTAATCCTGTCGGAGTATCCGTAGCAGTATTTACCACCGGCTTGCCTGAAGCATCCGTGGAGCCGGAAACATACCACCATACTTTTACAGCATTGACCCATTTATCGGAGAGAGTTCCGGTCTTATCTATTCTCACTCCTTTCCATATAATAGAATGTGCATCCGCGCTTAAATCAAGAATAGACATTACTCTGTTCTCGGCGCCCTGGGTTATATTACCCAGCGATGAATCCTTGGCAATTTGAAGTGTATCAATCGTAGGCTGTATCTCTATATTTTCCGTCGCGGCAGGGAAAAGGTCCGGTTCGTCGGGGTCCTGTTTACCGTCTTTGTTCTTATCGTGATAAAGAGTTACCCTGTTTTCTCCGTTTTCATCCCTTGCTACTAATCTGTCGGGAGAATCTATCTTAAGACCGACAGTCGCTCCGATTTGAGCCGAATCGTCAATTGTCAGCGCAACAAAATATGTCTGGGTTGAGGTTGTGATAGTCTGAGCCCTTTGCTGGTCAAGATCATTTGGATTTACTAATTTAATAATTGCAACACCTTCAATCTCTGTTCCGAATTGGTCAGCCCCTGACGTTATCAGAGTATCGGCTTCCGACTCCAGAGTTTTATTAGCATTTGCATCTTTATAAATTCTTATGTTTTTAATGTCTCCGTCAATGATATTTGAGCCGGTCAGGGTTATGTTTACTTCCGTCCAGTCTATAGTATATTTAGTCGTAGTCATTTCCATTTTAAGAAAACCTACTTTTTCAGCGCCCTGTTTTACGGTATCGGTCTGCTCAACTATGGAATCAGAATACATAATAATGTCTCCGGGAGAAGTTTTAACAGTTACTGTGGGCGTCTCTATGGCAAAATTATTATCCGCTACCTGCGCCCCCACCGGACTCCAGCGTCCTGTTTGGGAGAAATAAGTCTTATCCCAGTAAAGTTTCATTTTCTGCTCCGGCTCGGCATATTCCCAGCAGTCAACAGTTATAAAATAATATCCGGGGGTTTCGCTTACAGTTTGAGGATAGCCGAGCTGCTGAGTAAGATCCAGTTCGGAATATCCGCCGACAAAGACTCCCGAAGATAAGAGTATATCGGGCGAGGAATCGTTATCGATCCCGTTATTAGGAAAAGCCGGATCGGGATGAGTAAATACAGCATCTCCGTCTCCGTCTTTCCAAATTCTGACCACAGGAATCTCTTCATCGCTTACTTCCCCGCCCAGATCAACTCTCATGCTGTACCAGGTCGCCGTTGAATAGTTTGTTTTTATATCCAGCCTCTCCATCAAAACATTTTGTCTGTCTTGATAAATATTAGCGGGAGCTACTCTGTCACCGGTCTCAGGGTCGGAATAAGGTTTAACAAGCGCTCCGGTAACTATAATTTCATCTGAAACACCGGATAGAGCGCCCGAAGAGATATCCGTTACCGTAATATCTATTTTAGGCACATCAGGTTCGTCGGTAACCACAGTATCGGTAAGCTGCAGGTCGGCCCGGCCGGGATTTCCGTCATCCAGCGAATCCTGGAAATTCCATACAGGATAATTAATAGTCGGTTCTTTTCCGGCAGGATGCCCTATGCTTGACGGAGTTACCGAAGCTTTGGAAACATAATATTTCCAGGTGGAACTTGACCCGTAGGGATTATATTCATCCGGATGTCCGTCGGCAAAATTGCCGTATATATCTACGGCGGTCACAATAATTTCTTCGGGAACATATACCGATGCTTCGCCGTCATGAATTACATTAAACGATGCGGCATCAGAGGGGTATACCGATATCGGCTGAGTAGCCTGTGTCCATCCCATGGATGGATTCTCATCTACATAGAGATTTATATCCGCGCTTATCTTGTCCTTGTAATAAAATTGTGTGGCATAGCTGCCCGAAGATATACTGACTATATTTATACCCCAGTTTACCGAATCATTAGAAAAATCCGATTCTATTGAATCAGACCACAAAGAAAGGTTAACCTTTGAACCTACAGCCGACATATTGCCGTATTGGTCCTGTGTCTGGACTTCTATTAAATAGTTTGTAGAACCGTAAACCTCATATCCAGAATAATCCACTATTATATTACGCGGTTCGCTGTTAATTACAAGCTGGGTTATCTGGCCGCCGCGAACTTCAATATCCTGAGTGGCCGGGCTCCAGCCGCCGGTCTCCCTTGAGGCTTTAAGTTCCCATGTTCCCGCTTTAAATATCCGGGCGTAAAAATAAGCTTCCGCAGTACTCGTGGCAATATAAATCTTTCCTGCCTCAACCCAGGGCGAAATAGTTGTGCTGAAAATATATACCGAACCGTCTGCTCCGGTAAGGAGGAGATTTATAGCTTCGGTCTGTTCAACTTCCGATTTATTATTAAATTTATCCTGGGTCTGAACTTTAAGCGCCCAGGAAGTTGCTCCGGCCTCAAGAGGATTAGCCGAGGTATAGGCGTCAGACTCAAAAGACAGGTGGTCTATTTCGGCAGGATTTACGGTCTGGCTCTGCTGACCCCAGCCCCATGTATCTCCCGGAGCTCCCGTTCCCGTTACATCAATTCTCGGGTTGCCTCTTTGATTATCACTATAGCTAAAGACAGCTTCATAAGTGCCGGTTGATATTTCCATTACCGGCTGAGCGTCAGGAGCCCACGGACCTCCCTGCCAAGACCATTCAGTGCCTACATAGTTAAAAGTTCCTTTGTTTGTAACAAAAGCGCACCATGCAGAATCCGAATTAAGTTCAAGCGTCTCTGTCTTTGAGACCGGCTTATCATTATAATATTCATCCTGTGTGTGAACAATTATATCCTGGGTCGTTGTTCCCGCATCAAGCACCCTCGAAGGAGTAGCAAATTCTATACGGGATACCGAATCTGGATTAACCCTGACTCCGAATTCAGCTTCGCCGAAAGGCGCCGTCGGGTCGCCGTTACCGGGAAGCCCCGCATCTATAAGTATAGTATGCGATGACAAAATTATCTCATTCCAGGAAGCTTTCTGTTCGTAATAATAAAATCTTGCTGTAGTCTCACCGGCGGCTATAGTTACATCCTGGCGGTATTTGGAATCGCCATTTGTATCTTCCAGGGGCAAACCGGGGCTTTCGTTATCGTATTCATAGAAGATATGG
>JAQICQ010000177.1 GCA_027858455.1 Elusimicrobiota bacterium
AACGCAACTACCGCATTATAAACAGCCGCAGGCGCCATGTCTGCATCGTTAAACACAAGTTTATTTAAAGTAAGCCCTAAATATCCGGAATTCATAAAAGCTACCGGCAAAGCTATATCTTTAAAAGGAATGCCTTTTTTTTTGCTTATCAGAAATGAAATTAATATTCCGGCGGATACCGCAAAAACCGCGCCGCCGGCAACATACCCTGCAGAAATCCCATAGATATCTGAACCCCATACAGAGGATATAACAAAAACCGGTATAAGAATATACCAGAGAAGGTTAATTATATATTTAATTATCTTACGGGAGAGGTCCTGATTAAATGCTTTGCTTATAATATAACCGAAAATTATAAGCCCTGAAATTTTAGCGGTAATTATATATATATTTATAATATCCATATAACTGCTTTTAGAAAATCTATCTGTCCAACCGGTGCTTCCTGTAAAGTTCCTGCGCCTTTAAATCTGTTAAAAATGCTACATAGTCGCAGGTTCCTCTTTCTATATCTTCCCCTTCAAGAAAAGGCATTTCTTTAAGCACCAGGTCATAATTTTTACGGTAAAAATTATATAATTTAGCTACAACGACTCTTGCTGATTCTTCTTTTACCAGCATATCGTGAAGACGGTAGATGTTTTTATATAAGAATTCTCTGAGCCGATCGGTAGCTTCCATAACCTCGGGATCCATATGTATATGATTTTTGCCGAAAGAAGATTCAATAACTGTTTTTATCATTGTAATTATGCGCTGCTGAAAATTAAATCCCAGTATTTCCGTAGTGCTTGCCGGAAGGTCTTCTTTTCTTATCATTCCCATATTAAAAGCATCGTCAACATCATGATTAATATACGCTATCCAGTCGGCAAACTGTAATATCTCTCCTTCAATTGTGTAATTATAATCGGCGGCGCTTAAATTTTTATCGTATATATCATAAACGCTCGCGCTTCCTTTGGAATGGTTTTTTATTCCCTGCAAAACCTCATAGGTTAAATTAAGGCCCCTTCCGTGATCTTCTATCTTCCGGGCAACCCTGACACTCTGGCGGGCATGATTAAATTTAAAGGGAGTAAGCTCGTTTAATGATTTCTCTCCTATGTGTCCGAATGGGGTATGTCCCAGGTCATGACCCAGCGCCATAGCTTCAACTAAATCCTGGTTAAGATTAAGGCCCCTTGCAATATATCTTGCTACTGCGGCGACCTCAAGAGTGTGTGTAAGGCGGGTCCTGAAATCTTCTCCGGTCGTGGATAGATATACCTGAGTTTTATGTTTAAGCAGTCTGAAACTAAGGGAATGGAGTATTTTATCGCGGTCTTTTTGAAACTCTGTCCTTACCGGACACGAATTCTCTTCGTCTTGACGGCCGTGGGTATCAGAACTTTTTGTCGCATATTGAGAAAGATTTTTTTCTTCCCATTTCTCAACTGTTTTTCTTATATCCATATCAATATATGATATTTTTAATCTATATTTTTCTTTTGAAGTTCTTTTAGATTATCCCGAAAAACATTACTGTTATCATAATAAGGCAGCAGCTCTTCGGCGGTGGAGCTATCGCAGTTATTCATAGTATCACAGCAAAGCACCTGGGCATTTCGGCCGAACTCTATAATTACCTGCCGGCAGGCTCCGCATGGTTTGGATACTTCTTTTCCCGAAGTTACTATAGCTATTTTTTCTATCTTTTTCATGCCCTCCGAAACAGCGCTGGCAATTGCTGCCCTCTCGGCACAGATAGTAAGCCCGTAAGAAGAATTTTCAACATTACAACCCCCGTATACCTTGCCGTTATCGGCCAGAAGAGCTGCGCCGACTTTAAAATTACTATATGGAGCATAAGCTCTTTCTCTGTATTTTTTTGCTGTTTCTATTAACTTTTTATTGTCCAATTTATATTACCTATTTTAACCTTTCTATCTCTTTTAAAAATCTTTCTTTTAATTTATCCTTTAGCGAAACCGGCGCGAAAGCAAACTTAATGCCGTCTAAATCCATTCTTACAAGTTCCTCATAAGTTATACCTATATCTTTGGCTTTTTGATACTCGTAAGTAAGATCAATACCGCTGACTCCCCGGTCGTCGGTATTTAATATTACTTTTACTCCGGCAGATAAAAATTTTCTCACCGGATGACTGAGGTAATCCCTTACTACCTGAGTATGAACATTTGAAGTAAGGCAGATTTCCAGAGGAATCTCTTTTTTTATAACTTCATCCATAAGTTTCTTGTCTTTAATAAGCGCTACCCCGTGGCCTATCCTGTCGGCACCGTATTTTAAGGCTGCCTTTATGCTCTCGGGTCCGGCTGCTTCACCGGCATGTATGGTTACAGAAAGCCCGGCGTCTTTGGCCTGCTTGATATAATCCTTAAAATCCTCCAGCCCGAAACGGGTTTCATCTCCGGCCACATCTATACCGCAAACCCCTCTGCCTGAATAGTCAACTGCCGCCTTAAGGGTTTGACGGGAATCATCCATGCTTGTCCCTCTGTAAAGACAGAGGATTAAATTGCATTTTATATCAAACTCTTCTTCTCCGCGCTTGATACCGGCCAATACCGCTTCAACAACTTCCGGCACCGGAAAATCTTCCGTCTTTTGAAGCACCGGGGCAAACCGCACCTCAAGATATTTTGTGTTTTCCACGCTGCAGTCCCGGCAGAGTTCATACGCAACTCTCTCAAGAGCATAAGCAGACTTCAAGAGAGGATAAAAAGTTTCAAATCTGTTAAGAAAATCCCCGAGGCTCCTGCAATCAATGGGGACCCGCACATATTCCCTGAGTTCTTCAACATTATCCGCGGGAAGCTCAAAATTCTGCCTTTGAGCCAGATCCAGTATAGTGGAAGTCCTGACCGACCCGTCAAGGTGGCAGTGAAGGTCCACCTTCGGCATTTCCCGTAAGATATCCTTAGTTTTTGGCATATTCTTTTATAGCGTTATATGCTTTATCTACACTCTCTGTAAGCTTTTTCGTGGCATCCGGGTCTCTTTCATCGGGGCTGACAAAGACCACAGGTATACCCAGATCGTCTTTGAGTTTCTCTTTATCATCGCTGCCGTATGTCTCCTCCATTTCATCACGGGAAACCAGATGGTCGTCGCTGCCTGCTTCTAACGCCTGTTCATGGCGGCGGACATTTCTTTCCCAGCATACTTCAAAAGGAACATCAAGATAAATAGACAGCGCTTTCTCAAGTACGGTGCCGGAAAAGTTATTCTTAATAGAGTGAACATAATTCGGCCGTGAAAATTCAACAAAAAGCAGAGTATCCTCACCTGATTCGTCATTCATCTTTTCCACATCGCTATTTACTTCTTTAAGAATATCATCCCAGACGGTATTATCGGTTACTTTATAGCCTCCGTCATCGGTCGGACGGCTCCGGTTCCACTTACCGGACTCTTCGTCTTTCATAAAGATGTCCCACAATTTAGGAAAATCATCAACACGGTTAAAATCACTGTACAGCCCATCTTCTTTGAGCCGTTTAGTGAGCCTCCTGTAAATCTCCGATTTTCCGCAACCCGGTGTTCCAAGCATAAAAACTATCATACGAAAATCTCATTTAAATATTCTGTTTCGTTTGCGATAATATTTTTTGCGTTAAGAAGGTCTTCTATCTCCCTTACCGCTGTTTCAACTACCACAATCTCTACTCCCTTATCTTTAAATATTTTCGCTAGATTTTTCAGGTTTTCTTTCTTTAAGAAACCCACCTCTTTATGCAGCGGAGGATGAAATTTAAATGGCGGAGTGCCTTTCGGATCCGGATTTATGTAGAAATCATTTAAGTGCACCTGATAAAGCATATCCGCAGGAATCTCCTCAGCAATCTTTTCGGGGGGAGAAGGTATAGCGTCAAGTCCCTGAAACTGAGGAAGACCTATTGTCAACCAATGCCCAATATCAAAACAATATTTAATATCCATTCCCTCTGACTTATTTACTTCACTGATTATATCTATGACATCTTTATTTTCTACGCCGTAACTGTCAAAAGCGGTATTATTTTCCAGATGAAAAATCAGCCCTTTCTCTTTTGCGTACGGATAAAGATCTATTAATGTCTTTACCAGGGATTCGCGAAGCATTACAAGGTATTCTCCCATAGCCTGATAAAAAGGAACAGATCCCGGATGCATTACAACCGATATACAGCCGAGCTTTGCGGCAATATCCATATATCTTTTCTGAAGGTCGCAGGCTATCTTTCTGTCTGATTCCTGAAACCCTATAGTTGCCGCGCCTACATAAGTATAGGGAAGATGAAAAGACATCGTCATTCCCGCACTTTCAGCATATTCTTTTGCTTTATTTATTTCAGTGTCACTCATCTCAAGATAAGGATTAGGTACACCTCCGTCTAATTCTATATGGGTAAGACCTATATCTTTCCCCACTTTAAGCTGGTTTATAATATCCCTCTTTGCTCTTATCTGAACCCGGGCGTCCATATTATATACCGGAAGCTCGCCGTTTTTAAACTTCTTCCTCTCTTCATCATTTAAAAATGATGTCTCAAGCATATTTGTAAAATTTCTTCCGATTCTCATAATTTTTCTCCTTTTATTCTAACTCTTCCTTAAATATCCTCAAAATGAGATATTTTCTTAAGATATTTAAATCTGTCTTTAACATCTTTAATACCTATATCCTTTAATCTATCTATACTGAAACCTTCCACAGTATATGAGGCAACTACACTTCCTAAAATTACCGCCTGGCGCAGCACCGAATTTTCAGTACTCCCTTTAGCGGCAATATACCCCATAAACGCTCCCGCAAAACTATCGCCCGCTCCGGTCGGGTCCACAACATTTTCAAGAGGCACCGAAGGCGCGCTGAATACCTCTATCTTCCTGCTTCGGCCGTCGGCGAAAAACACAGTAACCCCGTATTCTCCCTGTTTGACAACAATAACCTCAGGTCCCATCTTAAATATATTATTAGATGCCTTAATTAAGTTTGAAGATTCGCCCAGTTGCCTCGCCTCTGCGTCATTTATCATAAGATAATCAACTACTTCTAATGTTTTAATGAGCTCTTTTCTCTTATTTTCTATCCAGAAATTCATTGTATCCATAGCGACAATTTCCGGTGAATTCATTTTCCTTGCGACTTCAAGCTGCAGCTCGGGGTCAATATTAGCCAGAAAGAGATATTTGCTCTCTTTTTGTTCTTCAGTTAACTCCGGTTTAAAATTTTCAAAAACATTGAGCTCGGTCTTTAATGTATGAGCAATATTTAAATCATACTCGTATTTACCTTCCCAGTGAAAAGTCTTGCCGGGAGCGGTCTTTAATGATTTTGTATCTATGCCCCTTTCTTTTAAATCCCTTATATATCTTTCCGGAAAATCCTCTCCGACGACGCCGACCATACTTGACGGAGAAAAAAGGCTCGAGGCCCAGGAAAAAAAGACAGCAGAACCGCCCAGTGAAGATTCTCTCCGTCCAAAAGGGGTCTCTATGTCATCAAGAGCCACAGAGCCGACAACCAGTAATTTTTGTTTATCTGTCATTAATTTTTACCTAAAATCACTCCAAGCTTTTTTGCTATTTCCGGATCAAGCTTTTCCGGTGCGGTCATAACTGCATTGTCTGCGGCGTCACAACAAGCGCATACGGACTCGGCATCTATATCTATCCGGTCTATTATATTGCTTATTACCTTCTTTGCATTTTGCGAATTTTCTTCAAGTTGTTTTACAACCATATCGGCTGTAACCGCATCGTGTCCCGAATACCAGCAATCGTAATCGGTAATCATAGCAATCGTTGAATAACATATTCCCGCCTCGCGGGCCAGCTTAGCTTCGGGTAAGGCAGTCATGCCGATGACATCCACTCCCCAGCTGCGGTATATTTCAGATTCGCCGAGAGTAGAAAATTGGGGCCCTTCTATGCAGATATATGTTCCGCCGCGGTGAACTTTCACATCAGCCTCTTCTATTACATCCGCTGCAAGTCCGGCAAGCTCGCCGCAAACCGGTTCGGAAAAAGCTATATGACCTACATAGCCGTTTGAAAAGAAAGTTGACTTTCTTGTTTTTGTCCGGTCAAAATACTGGTCGGCTACAAGCATATCTCCGGGAGCGATATTTTTTTTCATACTGCCCACGGCGCTCGCCGCGATAATTTTTCTGACACCGAGTTTTTTTAATGCATATATGTTTGCCCGGTAATTAACTTCCGACGGAATTTTGTAATGCCCGCGGCCGTGGCGGGGCAAAAAAGCAACCATTTTGCCGTTTAAGCGCCCGGTAATTATTGCATCCGAAGGTTTTCCGAAAGGAGTTTTAACCTCTCTTTCTGAAACGTCTTCTAACCCGTCTAATTTATATACTCCGCTTCCTCCGATAACCGCTATTTTTATATCATTCATATCTTTCCTGTATTTCTGTAAGGTATTTAAACTTAACAAATTCATCTGCAGCCCTTTCAGGCGCCTTCTGCAATATTTTATATATCCTTACTCATTATCCAAACTCCGGACTGATTACTTTTTACTCTGTAATGTAATCCAGGCCGAGCTCTTTTGCTTTTGCTATATCCTCTGTCCCGGCAACTGTTTTCATATCTTCCAGCAAATTATTAAATACTTCAAGCGCATCTTCATAAGATACTCCGCTATTACGGGTTTTGCACTCAGCCGCAAACGGATGTCCACCGCCGGTGATCTGATCTTTATGACCAAATTTCTCTACAAGGAGAGCTGAAAGATTAGAACATATCTTTCCCGCATGGATGTTAGGCGATGTTGCCCTTAAAGAAAAATGAACTCCGCCGGCCGGTTCGGCATTTATCATAATAAACAGAACTTCGTTATCACCGGATTTTTCACTGAGATCATTATTATATATAGAGCCGGCCATAGGCATAAGGAGGATGTTTTCTCCTTCAAACTTATATATATCCGTATTGCCGAAAGTCTCTATTAGATCTGTCTTGCCGGAAAATAATTTCATGGTCTTTTCCCAGTCGCTTTTAAAATAATCAAATATTTTAATTACCTTTTTCGGATCAGTGGTGTCGTCTATGAAATCATCCAGCGTATTCCATCTGCTATAATTGAAATTTTCTCTCTGATCTTCCATAACCTCAAAGCTAAAGAGCGCATGGTCAAGATCGGCAAGGTCGCTGTCGCGGTCATTATAAAAATACTGAAAACCTCCGCCTCCGAGAGCAAAATAAAGTTCAGATATCTGATTTACAAGAGTTGTGACTTCCCTTTGCATAAACTCAAACATAGTCGGACGAGATTCTATCTTTTTAATAAGATTGTCAAAAGTGCCCGTGATGCGCTCCTGGTAAAAATCTTTTACATAATCAGATATGTCGTCCATCGCAGGTTTTACAGCCCAGTCGCCTTTTAACCCTACAAGCGCCATATAATCGTCGTATTTACTTTCGTAACCTAAATAGGTCATAAGCATGTGAGCCATATAAGAAGTGCTGCAGCCGTAATAAGCTCCTACGTTTGGATTTATCAAAAGGCATTCTTTAACTTCGCCTATCGGCGGATGATGGTCTATAACAATAAATTTATCCACCTTGCCGACATAATCATCGTAATACCCCATAGTTCCTTTATCAGATACTATGACCGCATCGTAATCGTCTTTTGCCAACTCGGAATCCAGGAGACCTTCATCAAGTTCATAAGTGGGCGGAAGTTTTACTGTAACTTTACCGCCTATTTCTTCAACAAGTTTCTTTAAAATTACTCCCGCAGTAAGGCCGTCCGGGTCGTCATGAGTAAAGATTAAGACATTATCCCCTTCCATATCCTTAAAACTGTCGGCCACCGGCACCCAATTGTTTTTCTTGAATTCTTCCTCGATAAAACTTTTGTAACTCATCTTTTTACTACTCCTTTTAATTAATTATATCGTATATCAACTCGGGACTTTTAACTTTATCTTTAGTTATTTTTAAAGAATTAATATACATATCTTTTGCCTCTTCCATATTTTTTACGGTAGACGAAGAAAGAACGGCCAGAGTCTCTCCGGCTTCTACTTTGTCTGAAATCTTTTTAAATACTTCTATTCCGGCCGAATGGTCTATCTTATCGATGACCCGCTCGCGGCCAGCGCCAAGCGACAGAGCTGTAAGCCCGACCTTTCTTGTATCCATTGCCTCTATATATCCGTTTTCGGGACTTTTTACTTCGGCTGAATATTCGGGCTGTTTTAAAACCTCATCGGGATTTGAACATACTTTGCGATCCCCGCCCTGAGCTTCTATCATATCCCCGAATTTTTTAAGGGCCGCTCCATTATTAAGATTTGCAAGTGCGGCTTTTTGCGCTGTTTTAAGATCCTTCTGTCTTCCCGATAATTGCAACATCATGCCGGCAAGGACAACCGTTATCTCTGTAATATCATCCGGCCCTTTGCCTGACATAATTTCAACAGCCTGCTTTATCTCGTTTGCATTGCCGATTGAACGACCGAGAGGCTGATTCATATCAGAAATTACCGCCGCCATTTTTCTGTTATTATAACGTCCTATCTCTAACATTGCTTTTGCAAGTTTTTTGGCATCTTCGGTCTTTCTCATAAAAGCCCCTGACCCGGTTTTTACATCAAGAACAAGACCCGAAGAACCCTCTGCAAGCTTTTTACTCATAATACTTGCCGCAATCAACGGTATACTGTCAACCGTAGCGGTTACATCCCTGAGGGAATACATCTTTTTATCAGCGGGCGCTATATTTTTCGTCTGACCGATTATTGCCACACCGACCTTTCTCAGCTGATCTTTAAAACTGTTTCTTGTAATGTCTATCCTGTATCCGGGGATAGACTCAAGTTTATCAAGCGTCCCGCCTGTATGGCCGAGTCCGCGTCCGCTCATCATAGGCACTACCAATCCAAGCGACGCGGCAAGAGGCGCAAGCGACAAAGATACTCCGTCGCCCACTCCGCCGGTAGAATGTTTATCAACGGTAATGCCGCCTATATCATTTAAATCAATCTCTTCTCCCGACTTAACCATAATATTTGTAAAATCCGAAAGTTCTTCCGGCGTCATACCTTTAAAATAAACAGCCATGAGAAACGCGGACATCTGATATTGAGGAATTTTCTCTTCTATAAAACCATCAATAAGAAATTTTAATTCTTCATGTTCAAGTTTTTCACCTTCCCGTTTTTTAAATATTAAATCATAAGTATTCATTTTTAATTTTCTCCGGTAATGCTGCCGGTAATATTATTTATTTCTTTACAAATATTCATATTTTAAATCTTCCCTACTGTCTCTCTTACTAAATCCTTAAATTTCTCCTGGGCCATTGTGGTAGTTTCTATAACTTCCTGGTGAGAAAGAGCCTCCCCGGTTATGCCTGCGGCCATATTTGTAATCATGGAAAGCCCCAGTACTTGTATGCCGTATTTATTTGCCATAATAACCTCGGGAACCGTAGACATCCCGACAATATCGGCTCCTATGACCCGGGCCATATTTATTTCTGCTGGAGTCTCATAAGAAGGTCCGCTGTTAGCCATATAAACCCCTCTTTTTAAATCTATATCCAAATCAGCGCCGACTGCAGCGGCGATATCTCTTAAATCTCTGCTATAGGCATCTGTCATATCTATAAAATCCGCGGCGCCTATAAGAGGATTATCCCCCATGAAATTTATATGGTCGTCTATTATAACTATGTCGCCCGGAGTAAAATTCTCATTTACGCCTCCCCCGGCATTACTGACAATAAGTTTTTTAATTCCGCATTCAGCCATAACTTCCATAGGAAAACAGACCTCACCCATAGTGTGTCCTTCATAATAGTGTATTCTCCCGGAAAGGGCAAGAACATCAACCCCGTTTAATTTCCCGAAAACATATTCTCCCTTATGACCTTCTACGGTAGATTCGGGGAAATCCGGAATATCTTTAAAACTTTTTCTTTTCAGACCTTCAAATTCATCGGCAAGCGAGCCGAGACCGCTTCCGAATATCAGTCCTATCTCGGGTTTTGAATCTATAATTTCCGATACTTTATCTACCGCTGTTTTTAATCTTCTCTTATCCGTCATATTATGTTTTCCTCCTACAATACTGCTTTACCTATCTTTATAATATATCTTCTTTAAAACTAACTCCTGATTTTAATTTTTCTATACCTAAAATATCCGCAATTGTCTGTCCGCAATCCGCAAATGTCTCTCTTATCCCAAGATTAACATCTTCTTTTACTTTATCTCCGGCGACCAATATCGGCACATACTCCCGGGTATGGTCTGTATGTCTCTTAAAAGTCGGGTCGCAGCCGTGGTCGGCCGTAATCATAAGTATTTCATCAGAGTCCATACTCTCTATTATCTCTTTAAGCCGGCGGTCAAATTCCATAAGAGCATCTGCATATCCTTTAGTATTTCTTCTGTGGCCGTAAACGGAATCAAACTCCACAAGGTTAACAAATATGAGTCCGGGGCGACCTTTATTATCTTTTATAGCTTTAATGGTTTTATCTATACCGTCGGAATTGTTTGTGGTCTTTATTTCCTCAGTCAGACCCCGGTGAGCAAAGATATCGCCTATCTTCCCTATTCCCACTGCCGAGATGCCGGCTTTTTTAATTTTATCCGGCAAGGTGTCGCCGGGAGGCTCTACTGAGAAATCTTTGCGGGCTGCCTCATTTCTTTTGAAATTCCCCGGACTGCCCGTAAAAGGCCGGGCTATAACCCTGGATACTGAATCTTTGCCTTTAAGTATATTTCTGGCCTTGCGGCAGATATCATATAATTCTTCAGGCGACATAATATCATTGTGAACAGCTATCTGAAAAACCGAATCCGCAGATGTATAAACTATCGGGCTGCCTGTATTTAAATGCTCTTTACCTAACTGTTTAAGAATCTCTGTGCCTGACATCGGGTAGTTGCCTATTGTTTTCCGTCCGATTTCTTCTTCAAACTTTTTTATTATTTTTTCCGGGAACCCGTCGGGATAAGTAGGGAATTTAAAATCCAGAGGCAATCCGCACATCTCCCAGTGCCCCGTAGTTGTATCTTTATTCGGAGAAGCCGCGGCCATCTTGCCGTAGGCTCCTTTTAATTTCACAGACCTGCCTCCGATATCGGATATTTCACCCAGCCCCATTGCGCAAAGATTAGGAAGATTAAAATCTTTAATTTCTTTAGAAATATGTAAAAGCGTATCAGCACCCTCATCGCCGAATTTTGGCGCGTCGGGAAGAGCCCCAACACCGACACTGTCTAAAACAATAAGTATTACCTTCTTTATCATCAGTTAAAAAGCCCCACAATCTTAAATTTGTCTACATCAACCAGTCCTTTGTCGGTTAGCTTTAGTGACGGAATTACCGGCAGACATAAAAACGACAGGGTAAAAAACGGGTCGTCCGGCACTGCGCCGAGCTCTTTGGCTTTCTTTTTAAGCGCTATAAGTTTATCTCTGATCTGCCGGATAGGAAGCTCGCTCATAAGTCCGGCTATCGGCAAATCAAGGCTTTCCAATATTTTTCCGTCATTTGCCACCGCCAGCCCCCCTCCCATCTTAACGACTTTTATAACCGCAGCCATTATATCTTTATCATTTATCCCGGTTGCCACTATATTATGAGAATCATGCGCTACAGAAGTTGCTATGGCCCCTGATTTAAGGCCCATTCCCTTAAGCATTCCCACCCCTATATTACCGCTGGCACGGTGCCTTTCAACTACACAAATTTTTAACATATCCCGGGAAGTATCGCTTACAAGCATTCCTTTCGCCACCGGTGTCTTATACTTTTTATATTCGGTAACTATCTGAGAAGGGACAAGCTTAATGGTCTTCACCTTCTTCCCCCGCGCTTTAACTTTAAAATCATCTTCAACAAGCCACTTAACATTTACCGAACCCCTTATATGTATATCTTTTGGTTTTGCCGTGCGTTTTTTTAATTTACCGTTTTCTGCCACAAGTTTCCCTTTTTTAAAAACCATGAGCGGTGTCAGCGAGCGGAAAGATTTAAGCACCTGCAAATCAGCGTCATACCCCGGAGCTATAGCTCCTTTGCCGTCAAGATTAAAATAACGGGCGGTATTTAATGTAGCCATTTTTACGGCTATTACCGGATCTACACCGGCTTTATGCGCTCTTGTTACTATATAATTTATATGCCCCTGGCTTATAAGGTCTTCAGGGGAACGATCATCGCTTACAAAAGAAAAATTTGAAGAGTTAGAAGGATTAACCAGATCAATTAAAGCATCAAAATTTTTTGTTGCCGTCCCTTCTCTGATCATAATATCCATGCCTTTTCTCAATTTTTCCGCCGCTTCATCATAAGTAGTTGATTCATGGTCGCTGGAGATACCCGCGCTTATATATGCGGATAATGCCTTTCCCGAAAGGCCCGGCGCATGGCCGTCTATTTTTTTTGAAGATACCATCTTTATTTTATCTAATACTTTTTTATCCCCGCCGATAACTCCTGTAAAATTCATCATCTCACCGAGGCCTACTACCCATTTCTCTGAAAGATACGGAAATATATCGCCCGCAGTTATAACTGCTCCGGAAGTTTCCAGATTAGTTGCCGGAACGCAGGAAGGCATCATAAGGTAAACTTCAAGAGGCTGATATTTTGCTGATTCAAGCATATATTTTATACCGGACAGCCCCAAAACATTAGCTATCTCATGGGGATCGGCCACCACGGAAGTAGTCCCCATAGGAACAACCGCATTGGCAAATTCCGATACTGTAAGCATGGAACTTTCAATATGTATATGACCGTCAATGTAGCCGGGAAGGATATACCTGTTTTTTATGTCTATGGTCTCAGCTGCCCGGTAGTCTCCGAAACCGCATATCTTACCTTTATATACGGCAATATCGGTCTTTATTATTTCGCTGGAAAGGACATTTACCACCCGCCCGCCTTTTAAAAGCAGGTCAGCCGGTTTCTTGCCGGAAGATACCTTTATAAAATCATCAAGCATTAATTATCCGGTCTTTTTACCTACAAGATTTTTTGCTTTAACAGCAATGTTTTCTGCTACAAGCTCGAAATCTATCATAAGTTCCCAAGGCGCTCCGCTCTCTCCGAATGTATCCTGAACCCCTACCATATCCATCACGAGCGGTGTATTTATATCTTTGGAAGTATTTATAGCTCCCGCAATAATATTACCAAAGCCTCCCACCTGGTGTTCTTCGCAGGTTATTACCGCATTGGTCTCTTGAGCTGCTTTTTTCATTGTGGCCTTGTCTAAAGGTTTAACCGTATGCACGTCCAGGATGCGGCTTTCAATTCCGTATTCTTCTTTTAATATCCAGGCCGCTCTCATTGCTTCGGGGACCATCGGCCCGCATGCAACTAATGTTATATCTTCATTCTCGCCTTTATATTCAGTGCCTAATGTCCACTTAAAAGCATCGGCAAATTTATCAGCCCATCCTCTGAACCTGACCACATTGGCAACACCGAATTCATAGGGCGTATCTTTATCTGTCACTACCGGAGTTGCCTCGCGGGCATAACGGATAACCGAAGGGCCATCCATATAAGTCACTGCTTTTGTTGCATTATATGTTTCATTGCTGTCGCAGGGAACGGTAAGGACAATATCGGGCAGGTAATTTATTACTGCTATCTCTTCTAAAGCCTGATGGGTCGCTCCGTCAGCCCCTACAGAAATACCCCCGTGAGCGTCGGCGATATTAACATTAAGTTTATTATAACAGGCCGTTGTTCTTATCTGATCCCATGCGCGCCCCGTGGCAAATACGCCGTATGAACCGACAAAAGCAGATTTCCCCTCTTTAGCAAAACCCGAAGCTACCTGTATCATATTGGCTTCGGCTATACCTACGCTGAAAAAACGGTTTTTCCTTTCGGGATGATTGGCATAAAACTTATCCATTCTTATGGAACTTGTTATATCAGCGCCGTGGGCTACTATGTTTTTATCAGATCCCATTTCATCCAGCGCGTCCCCAAAACCGTTCCGGGTGGGAACCATATCAACTTTCATTTCATCGGCATCGTTCCACCAATAGGACTTTGAAAATTTAGGAAGTTTTTCAAGCATATCCTTATCTATAGTTTTCTGATAGTCAGAAGCAATTTTAAGCAGCCCGTCAACTTTTTCTTTGGTAAACTGCGGGTCACCTATATCCTGCAGGGCTCTGTCAAGAGATTCTTCTCCGCTCCTGCCGTCCGCAGGCGGGGAACCGTGATAACCCACGACATTTTCCGCATACGACACCCCTTTGCCTTTTACGGTTCGGCCTATGATTACGGTAGGCGCTCCCTTAAATTCAGCAGCCTCGTTGAAAGCGCTTATTATTGCTTCCATATCGTGACCGTCTATTTCTATTACCTTCCACCCGAAAGATTCATACTTGTCTTTAAGCGAACCAAGCTGCATAACTTCATCGGTACTTCCGTCAATCTGAAGTCCGTTTAAATCAACTATTGCCGTTAAATTATCTAACTTGTAGTGAGCTGCGCTCATTATAGCTTCCCAGACCGACCCTTCATCATGCTCACCGTCCCCCATTATACAATAGGCCCGGTAATTTATCCCTTCCAGGTTTGCGTTAAGAGCCGAACCTACCGCCACTCCCAGCCCCTGTCCGAGGGAACCGCTTGAAAGTTCTATTCCCGGCAACTTTAACCTGTTCGGATGGCCTTCAAATCCGGAACCTAATTTCCTTAAATTTATTGTATCTTCAAAAGGGAAATATCCCGAAGCAGCAAGCGCTGCATAAATAGCCGGAGCTTTATGACCGGCTGACCAAAAAATGCGGTCTCTTTCTTTCCATTCCGGATTTTCAGGATCATGTTTTGCTATTTTTAAATAAAGCGCTGCGACTATATCCATGATAGAAAGAGTCCCTCCCGGATGGCCTGAACCTGCCGCATGAATTGATATCATATTATAGGATCTCATTTCTTTTGCTTTTTGAATCAGTTCCTCTGTTGAATAGTCTTTGATTACACTTTTATCCTTTGAATTAAAAATAGGCATATTATTTCTCCTGTTTATTTAGTTTTATACTTTGCTTTTATCTGACTTTCTTTTTTTCAAGTTATTTATTATAGTAAATTTAATGATATTAGAAAAAAAATA
>JAQICQ010000207.1 GCA_027858455.1 Elusimicrobiota bacterium
GATGATAATTACTGGGCCCTTGTAGAGAAATTTTGGTGCGGTGATCCCGCTGCAAAACATTCAAGTTTTCTTTCCGGCGGAGATGCCATGTCTTCGGTAGAAACCGGGATATTAAACGAAGATACACAATATTCTTATCCCGGCGCAGCCGATGACCTTGTGGGGACAGATATTTACAAAGTTCATCACCACGGGTCAAATACAAGTTCGGGGGCTAATTTCCTGAATAAATTATCGCCGAAAATAGCTGTCCCCATAGACGGAGGCACCTCGAGCAGTCACCCCAACAGGGATGCGCTTGACAGGTTAATTTCAGGAAAAGCAGTGATATACCGGCCGGACATGGACGGCAACGTTACGGTAAAGATGGACAGCGCCGGGAATTACGATGTGGTCAGAACAGTAGTTTACCCCCAGCTTCCCTGGGCCGGTTTTGATAACAGAGACAGCGCATATTCAGATAAAGCTCCGCCGGCGCTTCCCGGCGGTTTAACTGTTCTTTCAGCCGGTAAAAATAATATTTCTCTGGACTGGTCGGACACAACTAAGGCTGCTGACGGCAGCAGCATAACCTCTGCTTATCATGTTTTCCGGTCAACGATATCCGGCGGAGATCCCGGCGCGGGAACGGACCTTCATCAGGGGATGAGCGGGGAGACGGGAATTTACAGGCAGCTTACCTTTTCTCCGGTCAATATGTCGGAATATGAGGATAGCTCTATTGAACTTGATAAGAGATACTATTACAGGGTATCGGCGGTAAGGACCGACTGCTTTTACGAAAGGAGATATTCCAACCAGGTTAAAGCCGATACTCATTTTGACCCTCCGGGACAAATTGTTGACCTGACTGCTCTGCCGGGCCTGTCCGACAGACAGATAGAGCTTAGCTGGAGCGCGCCGGGAGAGACCGGAGATGAGGGAAATAACCGTCCCGGCTCTTGTTATACTTTAAAATACGCGACATATACCATCACGGGAAGTCCTTCCGCCATCAGCGGCTGGTGGGATAAAGCCGCTCTTTACCGGCAGGATTGGGATGTGAGTCCCCGGGGAGATAAAGAGACCAAAACCATAGAAAATAATTTTAATTTTAATACAACATATTATTTTGGGATTAAGACCTCCGATGCTTTCGGCAATACTTCGGTAATATCAAGCACACCGACTCCCGGAACCCGTCCCCGGGTTGATGTAACCTCTCCTGAGGTAGTTGAGACGGAAATTTCGCCACAGCCTTCGGCGGAGCCGGTTGGATGCGGCGCGTATGTTAAACTGGGTTTTAGCGAGGGAGTGTCGTCCGAAACCATAAAAAAGGGAGTATATATTCGCGAAACCCGGGACAATCTATCGTATAGTATTGAGGGAGAAATGGTTAGTTTTTCGGTTATTGAAGAATCGTCAGCCTCCTATCGCCTGCAGCCGTCAGAATTACTTAAAAAAGGTTATCTTTATACGGTGACAGTTACTACTGAGGTAAAAGATCTTGCCGCTGTTACCCATCCCGGCGACATACAGCATCCTCTGGGAAAGGCATTTAGCTGGGAATTCAGCATTGTTATGGATAAAGATAAAAGAAACCGGTCGGTAAGCCCTGACGGGACAGAGGTTTTGTTTCTGGCCGGCACATTTAAAGAGGACTACCGGGTGGAAATATCCCGGCCCGTCCCGGACGGGAAAATCCTCGCAGCTAACAAAAATCTTCGCGCTATGGACCCTCTCGCCTCTCCTCTTTCGGTAAGAGAATTTAAGATATACGGAGCATCGGGCAATAGTTTAAACGGCAGGTTAAGCTTGCCCGCAGAAATTTATCTTCCCTGTGAGTATTTAAACGAATACGAACAAAAGACAGCTTCAATATGGCGGCTGGACGAAGCGAGCGGAATGTGGGTGCGGCTTGCCGAAAGAGGGAAAACCGGTTCCGGAATAAGGGCGGCAGTTTACCATTTCTCGGTATTCGGGCTTATGACAGAGTCGCAAATGGACCTGGCCGGCGCCTATGCGTATCCTGTCCCCTTTAAGCCAAACGACGGTTTAACAATTACGGGAACCCAATCGGAAGGCATAAAGTTCAGGGAGCTCTCTTCAAGGGCAAAGATAAATATTTATACCCTGAGCGGCGAGCATGTCAGAACTCTGGATTATGATTATACCCGTGATACGGAGCCTTTTGTCTGGAATACTCTTGATTCAGCCGGGAAGAAAGTTTCAAGCGGTCTCTATATTTACAGCATTAAAAATAAAGAGAGCGAGAAGAGCGGCAGGCTGGTGATAATACGATGACATACATAAGAAAACCGCTATTTTTCATAGTTCTTATTTTTTATTATTCCGCCATTGTATCGGCAGAAACTTCAGGAGCCGATTTTCTTAAAATAGGACCGGGTTCAAGGGCGCAGGGCATGGGGGGAGCATTTGTCGCAGTATCCGACGACGCCACAGCTGTTTATTATAATCCCGGGGGGCTGGGCTTTATAAAAAGGCAGGAAATCAATCTCAGTCGCTTGAAATATCTTCAAAAAACTTCTTTCAGCCGATTGTTTTACACAAGGCCATTTGAAAAAGCAGCGACGGCGGGATTATCATTATATTATCTTAATTCTTCAGGCATACCTGCTTATGATAATAAAGGTAAATCGCTGGCTGATATAAATACCGGCGCCTTTGCCGTTACTTTAGGAATAGGAGCCCGGCTGTTTAAGGATATCGCCGCGGCGGGGATTAATTTAAAATTCATAAGAGAAACTCTTGCCGGAAGGGGGGCTTCGGCAATTGCGGCCGACGGAGGTATATTAATAAAAAAAGATATTATCTCGGCGACGGGCGTCTTAAAAAACATAGATGCCTGGCGGGCAGCAGCGGCGGTAAAAAACATGGGAACAAAAATGAAATATTTTTCCTCAAAAGAGAGTTTGCCGCTTATAGTATCTGTAGGCGGCGCTGTTGAACTTTTAAGCCGTGACGTTATCCTCTCTCTTCAAACGGATTTCCTGCCTGCCGGCGCCGGCGCTGTTATCTTCGGAGCGGAATATACTTTTCTTGATACTGTATCTGTCAGGGCAGGATGGAGGGAAAAACCTTTTTCAGCTGCCGACGCCGACCGGGGAATTAGGGCTGGGCTGGGTATTAAAAACGACAATATGGCGGTTGACTATGCATACAGCCCATATAACGATATAGGCAACACTCACCGGGTTTCGTTATCATTAAAATTCGGCAAAGAATACCGCAAAAAGAGGGTCCTGGATAATATTAAAAAACATATAGAAAAAGGAAAAGAGCTCTATCATAAAGGCGACTTTGCCGGAGCCGCCGGAAAGTTTAGGGGGGTCATTGAGGTTGACCCGGCACACGGTGAAGCTCAAAGATGGCTGGAAAAAGTAAAAAGAGATATGAGCCTGATACAGCATGCAGAGGAAATAAAAAGATATCTTGATTCGGGAGAAAAATATTTTAACGAACTGGATATTGTAAATGCGCAGAATGAATTCTTAACGGTTCTTGATTTTGACAGTTCAAACAAAAAAGCGCTTGAATTTTTAAGAAAGATAGACCTTATAATAATGTGGGTGGCCGACCCTGAAGCTTCACGGGAAGAAAACCGCAAGATGAAACTTATAAAAGAAAAAGCATTTAAAGAGAGAGACGAAGAAAATCCGGATAAAAAAGAGGCCGCAGAAGATTTAAGATTTTATTTTTCA
>JAQICQ010000015.1 GCA_027858455.1 Elusimicrobiota bacterium
GAAAAAGATTTAGGTATACATTTTATAGATGTCGGTTACGGCGACGCAGTTTTTATAAAAACCCGCCGGATTAATATTCTCGTTGATACCGGAGACAGAGAGCGCGGCCGTAAAACAGCCGATTATTTAAAGAGCTTTAAGGTAAAAAAGATAGACATGCTTTTCTTAACCCATCCTCATCCGGACCACATAGGCGGATTCAGGGATATATCTAAGGAGATTAAAATAGGGCGCATATTTTCCGAGAGGCCTTTAGGTTCTGTAAAAGAATACACAGAAATTTATAATTATGTTCTTGAAGAAAAACTTTCTGCGAGAGTATTAAAAAGGGGGGATATAATAACCCAAAAAGGCATAACTGTCAAAGTACTTAATCCCGGGGTTCCTAACGATGAATTAAATGATTCTTGTTTGGTGCTTAAAATAGAGACAAACGGAATGTCTGCGCTTCTTACCGGCGATATAGGGAGTAAACAATGCAGCCGGCTTGCTGAAATATACGGGGAGGGTTTAGAAAGCAGAATTTTAAAAGTACCCCATCACGGCAAAGCCGGCAAAAAAGATTTCATAGATAAAGTCGGACCTGAAATAGCTGTAATTACGACTGGACCAAGTAAATGGGGCGGACCGGATAAAGATATAACAGATGTTTACAAAAAATCTAGTATTTCTATTCTTCGGACAGATAAAAACGGGGATATAACTGTTATCCCTTCTGCTGCTGCCAGGTAAAATTATTTAGGCATATATGGCCCTATTTTTGCCAGAAAAACTTCCATGGCGGTAAGTTCGTCATCAATAGTTTCCCTGAGTTTTTCAATAAATCCCTCTTCGTGTTTATGTATCCGATGCACCTGACCGGCGTCGAGCCAAAGTCCTTCGCAGGCAGAGCAGATATCAACTTTTATATCTTCACCTTCGGTACCCGGTTCATAGTTGACGGTTTTTAAAAAGCTGGAATCTCGGGGGCATTTTTTTTCGCTGGTGTTAATTTTACCCGAAGCGTCTTTATGTTTGTAATCAATCTTAAACCAGTCCTTATCTTTTTTAAGCCCGGCAAGTTCATTTTTATCAAACCAGAATCCTTCACAGGAAGGGCATCGGTGGTATATTTTGTCTTTTAAAAGCCGGTTCTCAAGTTCGGATTTACAGTTTGGGCATTGCATAGGGTAACTCCTTCTTTTATAAAGTTCACTCATCTGTTAATAGTTACTGCAAGTATAAGTATAATTAATTAATTCTTTTAGTTCAAATCTATTAAGTGTTATACGCATGTATCCGGATGAATTTTGTGAGTGAGGCTGAGCCTCTCTCATTTCACGTACGGGGATAAATCTATGTGAGAGGCTGAGCCTCTCACATATGCGCAGCGTCAGGAGGAAGGGGGGTTAAGACCTCTATTGAAGTTAGCTGAATTAATGTAATGTTTAATTGAAGAAAACGAATTTGACATTTAGAATAACAGTAATACAATTATAATAAACGTAATATAATAAGGGAGTAAATAAATGTCAAAGATTAAAAGATTCAGCGTATCAGTAAAAGATAATTTATTAAAAGATTTTGATTCTTTTGTCAGCCGAAAAGGATATCCAACCAGATCAAAAGCAATAGAAGATATTGTCAGGGGAGAATTAAAAAGAGAATCTCTGTTAAAGGGGAATATGGGGACAGGAGCAATAATCCTTGTATATGACCATCATAAAAGGGAATTAGTAGCGAAATTAACAGATATTCAGCATGATTATCATAATCTTGTAATCTGCAATCAGCATGTCCATCTTGACCATAATAATTGTATGGAAAGTATAGTTGTGCAGGGAAAACAGAAAGAGATGCAGGAACTTACGGATAAGCTGAAAGCACAGAAAGGAGTTAAATCAGTTTCATTATCGATAGCATCAGCTAAGAAGTAAGAGAATTTTTTGGTTAATAGTAATACGATTTTGAAAAATGTATGACAAAGAGGCGGTACTGATGTGAAAAAAGAAGTTAAAAATGGCAAGAAGGCAGCCCTAATGAGAAACAGAACTGCCTTACGCCGGTACTTAATGCAATGTTTCGTATTATTGAAAACAAGAGATTATGCCCATAAAAATTTTACCAAATTTATGGGCTAACAACAAGAAAAATGGAGGAAGGAAATGTTAATGAAAAATAAATTGCAAATTTTGATGGCAGGAGTTTTATTATTTAGTTTAGCACAAATTGGAAGAGCAAAAGAACCGGAAATTTCAGGATTTGTTGATGTTCTTTGTCAGGGTCGACAAGGAGAAGACACATCTTTTGGGATGGGCGCATTTGAAATTGATTTTGCCCATGAGTTTTCGGAAAAAATTTGTTTTGAAGGGGCAGTCGTTATTGAAGAAGGAGCGGCTGGTTTAGGTCAGACATTGGTGGATATCAAATTATCGGAGGAAGAAAAATTGGGGGTCCAGGCCGGGCTTATTGATATTCCTTTTGGTATTGATTATCAGGTCTTTGCCACTCCTGACCGGAAGTTGGTCAGTCCGCCTTTGGTTACCGAATTAATAATGGACGGCGGTTGGGGAGACACAGGGGTAAATCTGTATGGTTCTTTATCCCCCCTGAATTACAACATTTACATTGTTAATGGTATGGGCGAGGACACCGGAGATCCTGTAAACCAGGATGCTGATAACAATAATGTAAAAACCATTGGGAGTAGGATAGGAATTTCTCCGGAAGAAGGTATTGAAGTCGGAGTTTCCTATGCTCGGGGTCCTTATTTAGATGGCAACACTGAAGAAGTTCTTTCAAGAATCGGGTGTGATGTACAGTTTGGGCTTGGACGGATTAAGGTAAAAGGAGAATACATCATAGGTGAAGAAGATATTCCCACAGCAGCTGCAAATAAACAGAGCGGGTATTATTTGCAGTTGCTTGGTGAGGCGACAGAAAAGGTTTATAGCGTAGTACGCTATGGTTCATGGGAGCCTAAAGGAGGTGACGGAACTACAAAATTAACACTTGGTCTGGGATACGAGCTTGAGGAAAATGTTTCCTTAAGGGTTGAGTATCAGATGAATGATGAAAAGCCTGAAGTTGATGACAATATAGTCTCTTCTCGGATTGTAATAAGTTTTTAAAACTTTTGTTTTCGCTGCGACAGAAAAGATATAAAAGAACAATTAAAAGCTAAACAGGGAGTGATGCCTATGGAATAAAAATAACAAAGAAGGATCTTCGACTCTCTGCTGTTAAAATTAAATTTTGGCAAATTAAAAAGGAGGATGTAACGATGATAAAAAAAGAAATGACGGTGGTAAAGAGTTTAACTCTTGCAGTAGTATTTTTACTTGGCAGTTTGGGTATAGTATCGGCTCATTTCGGAATGGTAATTCCATCTGATGATATGGTAACTAAATCAGACAATAAGATTATACGACTTAAAACCATGTTTATGCACCCGATGGAAGGGCATTACATGAATATGGTAAAACCGGCCCGGTTCGGCGTAATGATAAAAGGAAAAAAACAAGATTTACTCCATACTCTGAAGGAAAAAAAGACAGATGGTTTTTCAACCTGGGAAACTACTTACAAAATCAGACGTCCGGGTGATTACATCTTCTATGTAGAGCCCAAGCCCTATTGGGAGCAGTCCGAAGATTGTTTTATTATTCACTATACTAAAGTGATTGTAAATTCACTTGGTATGGAAGTAGGCTGGGATGACGAGGTTGGTTTAAGAACAGAAATTGTTCCTCTAACAAGGCCCTATGGACTCTGGACGGGAAATGTTTTCCGGGGAATTGTAAAAGTAGCCGGGGAAGTTGTTCCCTATGCAGAAGTGGAAGTAGAATATTACAATCAAGACGGTAAGGTTAAGTGGACTGCTGATCCGATGATTACACAAGTTATAAAAGCTGACAAGAATGGTCTGTTTACCTATGCAATGCCAAAAGCCGGTTGGTGGGGTTTTGCAGCGCTTAATGAAGATAAAAATAAGATGAAGTATAAAGGTGAAGATAAATCGGTTGAGATAGGCGCTGTGTTGTGGATTAAAACAGATGATATGATAAGGTAAAGAGAGAAATAAATATGCACATTTCAGAGGGTATATTATCTGCGCCTGTGATAATTACGGGCATATCCCTTACTGTTGTTGGTGTCGGTATCGGACTGAAAAAAATGGATTATGACAAGATCCCCGAGGTAGCAGTTTTGACATCAGCTTTTTTTGTAGCTTCGCTCATCCATATTCCTATTGGTCCTTCAAGCGCTCATCTAATTTTAAATGGTCTTATGGGAATACTGCTTGGTTTCTCAGTCTTTCCGGCAATTCTTGTTGGGCTAACTTTACAAGCTATACTTTTCCAGTTTGGCGGATTTACAGGATTGGGAGTTAATACCTTTAATATGGCTTTCCCGGCAGTAGTTAGTTTCGGCCTTTTCAGGTTCCTGACCGGAAGCAACCACCATTATATGCTTATGTTTTCCGGTTTTCTCTGTGGTATAGTCGGTATTTTAGGAAGCGCCCTTTTAGTAGCACTGAGTCTTGTAAGTACCGGAGATGTTTTCTTTCCTGTGGCAAAACTAATAGTAATTGCTCACATCCCTGTTATGATTATTGAAGGACTGATAACCGGCACAGCAGTTAGTTTTTTAAATAAAGTAAAACCGGAGATGTTAGCGGCAGGAGGAGGTTAGTTATTATCTATAACATAATGAGAAATACAATAACAGGAATATTTTTATTATTATTGTTTTCCGGTAATGTCCTTGCCCATAAAGTTAGTATATTTGCCTATGCTGAGAATGGAAAAATTTTTACTGAAAGTTATTTCAGCGATGGTAAAGGATCAATGAATTCAGTGGTAGAAGTATTTGACGGCAAGAATAAGAAATTGCTTCTTACCGGCAAAACTAACAAGACCGGTGAATTTTCTTTCAAAATCCCTCAAGTTACGGCTTTGCGTATTGTGGTAACTGCAAGTATGGGGCATAAGAATGAATATGTCTTATCGGAAGATGAAGTGAGAGCAGCCCTTGGGAGCATAAAAACCGCGAATAATTTTCCCTCTAAAGTTTCTTCTAAAATTTCCTCTAAAAATACAAAAAGAGAAGAAGGTCCGCCATCTCTTAAAGAGACGACTCCAATTGAGAGTCATGAGTTAGAGCTCATCGTAGAGCGAGGAATCCAAAAAAAGATTGCTCCTGTCATGAAGAAACTCATGAAAATGGAAGAAGAGATGAATAAACCCAACATCTCAGAAATATTAGGCGGCATAGGATATATATTCGGGCTTATGGGAATAGTAACTTATTTTAAGTATAAACTAAAAAAACCTAAAGAATAATTTTATGCATCTTGAACCATTTGCCGAAGGAAAATCATTTATTCACTCCCTTGATCCCCGTATAAAGATTATCGGCCTTCTGCCTTTTATAACTTTTGTTGCAGTATCTGATAAAATCAAGGTCTCTCTGTTATCTTTAATTTTAGGGATATGTTTAATGTTTCTTTCTAAATTGAACTTTAAAATATTGATAAGCCGTCTTTATATTGTAAATATATTTATTCTTTTTCTTTGGGTAGTATTACCTTTTACCTTTCCGGGCGAGAAAGTTTTTTCCGTAGGTTCTTTAACTGCATCAAAAGAGGGGTTCATTTATGTCTTTAATATTACGCTTAAGACAAATGCCATAATACTTTCAACGATAGCCCTTATAGGAACAATACCTGTTTTTAAAATCACTCATGCCCTAAGGCATCTAAAAATACCCAAAAAATTAGTTATGCTGTTTTTCTTTTGTTATCGGTATTTAACGGTCTTACATAGGGACTACAATGTTTTGTATAATGCAATGAAAGTAAGAGCCTTTAAGCCCAAAAACAGTTTACAAACTTACAAGGGTTATGCTTATCTTATTAGTATGCTGATTATGAAAAGTTACGAACATTCACAAAGAATGTATAATGCTATGTTGTGCAGAGGGTTTAATGGGAAGTTCCCGATATTAAACAAATTTAAAGCAAAAAGAATTGATTATATCTTTCTTTTTTTAATGTTTTTTATTACATTATTACTAAATTACGCTTGAAAACAATGCTTAAAAATAATTGGCAAATTCTAAAAGGTTGACTATGATAAAGATTAAAAATTTAAACTTTAATTACCCTGACGGAACAAAGGTATTTGAGAAATTTAATTTCACATATAATGGTGGAAAGATAGGCTTGATTGGTAAAAATGGATCAGGCAAGACAACACTTTTTCATCTTATTATGGGGTTGCTTAAACATCAGGCGGGAGAAATAGAAATTTTTGAGAAAACCAGAAAACGAGAAGAAGATTTTGTAGAAATACGGAGAAGGATAGGGCTTCTTTTTCAGAATCCTGACGATCAGTTGTTCTGTCCTACGGTAAAGGAAGAGATAGCCTTTGGTCCCCTTAATCTTGGTAAAAACAAATCAGAAGCGCTGGAAATTGTAAAAGATGTTTGTAGCTTATTTGGGCTGGAGGGGTATGAGGATAAAGTGTCTTTTAAAC
>JAQICQ010000057.1 GCA_027858455.1 Elusimicrobiota bacterium
CCATATATCTTCCCAGATGCCGCCCTGACACCCCTTTTACCCGAGTTTTAAACAATATCTTATAATCTTCCCCCGGTTTAATAATATCTATTTCTTTTTGGTCAAACGAAAGCCCGAGTTCCTCGGCTGCATGCAGCGAAAACAAAGGGCCTGATATTTTATGATCGCCTCTGTTTTTTATCCTCACTGTCCCCTCAACTTCACCTTCCGACTCGGCCGAAGATGGTAAAATAAGAGACAGTGTAATATCTTTATCACCGGGGTCAATCCTGTTAAAACCTGCGGCGGCGGCCATAAACCACTCTTTAGTTGAATACGGCCCTTTCCTGCCCCAGAGGGCCCGGGAAAAGTCATGTATAAACAACCCCTTAAGATTCCCCGTGGGCGTTAGATAATCTACAGACTTTATCAGCCGCCTCTGGAATTCTTCGGGCCCCGACGGCAAAACAGAATACTGATGAAGGGGCCAGTCAAACTGATTGCCTGGCACTATATTTACCGTCCTTCCCCTGACATATTTTTTCCACTCATTAATTGTATAATTAAATTGAGCGGCGTCGGACTGATACATCATAACCGCAATTAAATCCGCTCCGGCGTCCTGAAACATGACAGGGTCCTGTCCGTGCTGATGGCCCAGCTCCCAACTTAAAAGAAAAACCCATAAAGGTTTTTTTAATTTAACTTCCTCTTTGATTTGCCTTATAATTTTAGACATCCGGTGAGCCCGCCACCAATTCCATTTATTAATTACAGGAACATCCCTGTTTTTAGGCCGGGTTACAATCCTGCCTAACCACAGCATCTTTTCTTTTCGGGTATAATCACCCCATCCCTGCGGAACCTCTACATCCATAGCATTAATGAAATCATCTACCAGCTCAAGCCCGCCTCCGGCCGGCCTTATGTAATCAAGACCTATATAATCAATATTATCTTCATCATTAAGGCGTTTAACTAATTTTATTATATCATTGATCCGGCCCGGGTCCGCTATAGAAATACCGTCAGTCTGAACTATTGTTTTACTTCCGCGGTCATACTGATAGCTGTATCTGTACCAGTCCGGTTTAAGTGAACTTTTTCCGAAAGCCATAAAACAGCTTACCCACGCGCCGAATTTAATTTCATTTTCCGAAGATGCTTTTGCAAATTCGGTAAGCGTTTTTAGATTTTCTTCAACCCACGGCATCTCGCGGCTTAAATAATCTTCACGATACGCAGCCGTCTGTCCCGCCATATACCAGAGAGTATTGCCTCCGATATAATTAATCCACTTAAAAATCCCTTTATAATCTTCGAGAGAACCTTCCGGTGTCTTTACTTTAAATTTATGTAATCTTTTTGTGCTTTCAAGGTCCAAAACCTTAAGAGGCTCTTTTATATCTATCTGAGGCAGACGGGAAGTTATAACAAAAGAAGACTCCCAGCCCAGCTGCCGGTCACCTTTATATACTTTTGCAGTGTAGAGCCCGTCTTCAGCCGCCCAGGGCACGGGGAATACTCCCTCAAGATATTTTTCATTTTCGGATAGTTTTAATTTAACCTCGTTCTCTCCACATACTCCTGTTACGATATTGCTGTCTTTGAAAATTTTAACATTGATTGTATCAGACATACCTTTATATTTTCCGGGAACTTTCAATTTAAGTTTTACGATATCGTAATGAAGATAGGTCAGCCGGTCTGTATCCAAATGAACTTTCGGGAAAAACAAAAACTGCAGCAAAGATCCGGCCGCTATAGTAATAAGCATCCAATAAAATATATTGCTCTGGGCAACGGATTTTTTTATTAAATTTATTTTCAACTTTCTATTATAAATGTTACCGGCCCGTCATTTACAAGTTTTACCTCCATATATTTGCCGTAAAAACCTGTTTTTGTTTTTATTTCCAGCTTTTTCAGATTATTTATAAAGTTCTCATACATCTCTTTACCTTTTGAATATGAAGCGCACAAATCAAAACCCGGACGTCGTCCTTTTGTGCAATCACCGTAAAGAGTAAACTGAGAAACAACAAGGATCTCTCCTTTGGTATCTCTAATAGAAAAATTCATCTTGCCGGACTTATCATCAAATACCCTAAGATTAGCTATCTTCTTTGCAAGATATTTTGCATCTTCTTTTTTGTCGTCTTTTTTTACTGAAATAAGAACAAGCAAACCCTGACCGATCAATCTTGATTTGCCGCCGCTGCTTACAGAAGCTTTTTTTACTCTTTGAATAACAGTCTTCAAGATTCTCTGATTAAACTTATGGCTTCTTCTGCGGACTCAACTTGTTCAACCCCGGGAACCTCTTCCCATGTATAGAGCCCTATGACTCTTTTACCCAGCGCTTTTGAATGAGCGATTTCAGACAAAGTCCCGTAACGGCCGTCAACGGCCACTAAAATATCTGCGGTGCGGGCAATAATAGCGTTTCGGGCATGACTCATGGAAGTAACTATGGGAATTGAAACATACCTGTTAGCTGATTTTTTACTTCTTCCCGGAAGTATCCCTACCGTGACGCCTCCTGCTTTCCGGGCCCCTTTACAGGCGGCAAACATTACTCCGCCGAGTCCTCCGCATACCAGGACATAGCCTTCTTCGGCTATTCTTTTTCCCAGCTCTTCGGCAATATTCATAATCTCATTATCCGCGCGAGCTCCGCCGATAACCCCGACCATTTTTTTAGGAGTGATTCTGTCGGGCATATCATCCATTTCAAACTCCAGATTTTTTTTGTATTTGCTCATGTTTTATAACCCCATATAATTTTTTAACACCTCCTGTTTTGCAGAAAGTTTAAAGTTGGCGCGCCCGGTAGGATTCGAACCCACGGCTTTCGGCTCCGGAAGCCGACGCTCTATCCAGCTGAGCTACGGGCGCGTTATTTAATCTTATTTTTTTACTTTTCCCTTAAAAGTTCCTTAATCTTGTCTACTGCCTCGTCAAGAGCGTCAACTTTACCCCCGCCGCCCTGAGCCATATCTTTTCTGCCGCCGCCCCCTCCTCCGACTATACGGCTTGCCTCTTTTATAATTTTGCCGGCATTTATATCACTTGTGAGGTCTTTTGAAATTTTCAGAATCAGAGTCAGGATTCCTTCTTTTTTGCCTACAGCTAAAGCGCCGACTGAAGAATTTTTTGTCGCCGAGTCCAGCCAGCTTCCCATGATCCCCTGTCCGGAAACTCCGAAATCTCTCTTAATAAATTTTACACTGCCTATGTTTTCCCCCTTCCCTGACATCGTTTCGGACATTGTTTCTGACATCGTTCCTGACAAGAATTTATTTTCAAGACTGTTTATTTTAGATTCCTGTTCTTTCAGCTCTTCCTTGAGCTTATTTATTTTAGCTTCAATCTTAGACGCCGGAGAGTTTAACATTCCTGCAGCACGGCGGATAAGCTCTTCTTTTTCTTCTATATATTCCATTAATCCCGTTCCGGTAACTGCTTCTATCCTTCTTACTCCGGCTGCAATTCCGGTTTCCGTTACTATTTTTAAAAGCCCGAGTTCACCGGTGTTTTTTACATGCGTGCCCCCACAAAACTCTCTGCTTAAAACCGTACCGGCTTTATCTGTAATAGTTACCACCCTAACCTTTTCACCGTACTTTTCACCGAAAAATGCCAGCGCTCCGGTATCTCCGGCATCTTCTTTTGACATAACTTCAGTAGATACACTGCAGGAATTCATGATTATTTTGTTTGCATTTTCTTCTATAGATTTTAACTCTTCTTCTGAAAGAGCAGACGGGTGAGTAAAATCAAATCTCATCCTCTCCCCTGAAACCGCAGAGCCGTTTTGCCGGACATGGCCGCCGAGCGCATCTCTTAAAACTTTCTGAAGTATATGGGTAGCGGTATGGTTTCTCTGTATAGCTTTTCTCAAAGAACAATCCACTAAAGCTTCAACCGCATCGCCTTCTTTCATCTTTCCTTTCAACCGTCCTTTATGAATATAGATTCCGTTTATACTTACAGTATCATCTATCTGGAAATCGCCTGTTTTACCATTTATTTTACCTTTATCACCGACCTGGCCTCCGGCTTCGGCGTAAAAAGGCGTTTTCTCAAGTATAACCGCTTTACCTTCCTCTAAAATTTTAAGTACTTTTGAGCTGCCGCTGTATTTCTCATAGCCTGTAAAATCAGTTTCTTTAATATTGACAAGTTCACTGCCGTAAATATTCCCGATATCTTTCTCTTTCCACCGGGACCGGTCTGCCCTGATTTCGGTGAGCTCGTTAAATTTATCCTCGTTTACGCTATACCCTTTTTCAGCAAGTATTTTGCGGGTAATCTCAAGAGGCATACCGTATGTGTCGTAAAGCTTAAAGGCTTTTTCTCCGGAAAGTATTTTTTTAGCGCGGGATTCCGCTCCGGTTTCAGAAGATTTTTTCATCTCATTTATATACTCTTCTAATATCTTAGCGCTTTTTTTAAGAGTTTCAAGAAAACTTTCCTCTTCTTTTTTACATACCAGCGCTATATGATTTGCCCTCTCTGACAAAACGGGATAATATTCTTCCATCATATCAACTACTATTGCTGTATATTTAAATAACCGGGGCTTCTGCCAGCCTAGAGCAAGTCCTTCACGGAGAGCTCTTCTTATAAGCCGCCTTAAGACATATCCCCTGCCTTCATTTGAGGGGGAAACTCCGTCACCTATAAGAAAAGTCACCGCCCGCGCATGGTCGGCAACTACTCTTGTCGCTGATTTTTCATAATTTTTTGATTCTTCTTTTACTTTTTCAATCAGAGGTTTTAATGTCTCTGTCTCATAAATATTATCCAGGCCGTTTACAACCTGATTTAGTCTCTCTAACCCCATTCCTGTATCTATGTTTTTCTGCGGGAGCTCTTTAAGGGTCCCGTCTTTTGCGCGGTCATACTGGGTAAAGACAAGGTTCCATACTTCGACATAACGGTCGCACTCACAACCCACCTCACAGTTTTTATCTTGGCAACCCGTGCCGGGACCTCTGTCATAAAGTATCTCAGCGCACGGCCCGCAGGGACCGGTTTCTCCCATTTTCCAGAAATTATCTTTCTCTCCGAGACGGTATATTCTGGATTTATCTATAATTTTTTCCCATATCGCGTATGCCTCGTCATCATCCTTATAGACAGTTGCATAAAGTTTCTCTTTATCTATTTTTAGAATATCGATAAGAAATTCCCAGCCCCATTTAATAGCTTCTTCTTTAAAATAATCTCCAAAAGAAAAGTTTCCGTACATCTCAAAAAATGTCAGATGGCGGGCAGTTTTACCTACTTCTTCTATATCAGAGGTTCTTAAACATTTTTGAATTGATATTGCCCTGGTGTCTTTTCTTATATCCCCGAGAATATTCCTGAGAAACTGTCTCTTAAACTGAACCATTCCCGCGGTTGTAAATAACATTGTGGGATCATCCGGAGGAACAAGGGACAATGAAGAATACCAATTATGTCCTTTCTCCTTAAAATACTTCCCGAATTTATCTCTTATAACTTTGTCTTTCATTATCTGACTTTCCTTTAATCTATTAATCAATACTACAGGAAAAAATACTGTAGTATAACTTTAATGTCCCCTGAATTTATCCAATACTTTTCCTATAACTTCAAAACTAAAGCCCCGCCTGCCAAGCAGAGCTTTAAGCCTGCGGCAAGCTTTATCCCCGGGCAATCTGCGGTAACCGTCAAGCCGGGAGCGGCAGGCCCTCCAGGCAAGCTCCAGCTCATCTTCAACACGATTAGAATTTGCCTCGGCAAGCGCCTCCGTGACAGTTTTTTCCTTAACCCCTTTTTCTCTTAATTCGGATTTTATCGCGATATCGCCTTTCGGCCGGCCGGAACGACGCTGCTTAATCCACCACAGGGAAAACTCCCTGTCCCCCAATTTACCCTCTGCTTTTAAACTGTCTCTTACTTTCTTAATTATATCCCGGTCGTAACCTTTTTTTTCCATCTTGCGGTTTAATTCATCTATGCTGCGCTGCCGATAAGTCAAAACCAGAAGAGCATAGTCCATGGCTTTAACTTCTTCCTTATGTTTTATGATATCGTCTAACTCAAAACGGTCAAGTATATACCCCTCTTTAAGCCCGCACTTAGAAACTACGCTGTTTCCCAGACTGAGAGCAAATTTTCCGTCTATAAAAACAGAACTTCTGTTTTTGTTTCTCTTTACAGCCTTAATAGCGGTTATTTTCACAGTAATTATATAATATCCTTTAAAATATTTTCTATCAGCTTTTTATGGGTACCTTCCCAGTATATCTTTTTACAGTCAGCGCATATTGAAAATTTATCATGCTTATCATAGACATAAGCCGGAATTTTTCCCGGAACCTTTCCCGGAACCTTTCCCGAAACTTTGCCCTTGATATTTTTTTTATCTGCCTCAACAAGTTCGCTGTTGCATTCAGGACAACGGGTAAATATTTTTTCCCGGTTAATATCAATATTAAATTCTTTTAAAGTTTCCTTAAGCTGAAAACGATAATTGCCACTCTTTACAATAAAGACCTTTAATGCCGCAGAATTTATTAATTTTAAATCCCGGGTAATCACAACCCTTTTTTCTTTTAAAGAACGAAAAACTATATTTAAATTGTCCTCCGGCCGGTGATAAGCGCTGTCAATCCCCAATATGCGCATCCACCGGCAAAGGCGACCGAGCATATAATCAACAACAAACCTTTCTTCTTTATTATTATTAGATGTCACCGTAATTTCTAATTATATCAACCCGTTATCTAAAAATCAAATTTTTAAATGATTCAATAGGATTGTTGTTTTTAAGTCAATTATCTGTTAATATTATTTTGTGATAAAACTTAAAACTACAATGATATTAATATTGTTATTTACCGTCTCTATTGCGGCGACGCGGGCAAACGCCACGCCGGCGGCAATATCTAATTTAACGGGGATTACCTATACCTCCCTGGAGGGTTCCCTGACTTTAAGATGGACTGCGCCGGGTTCCGACGGAACTGCCGGCACCGCGGCGGCCTATATTATACGCTGTTCGGACAGCGCCAATATCGAAGATGAAGCAGATTTTACAGCGGCCTACGATTTAAGTCACTATTCTTCTGCCGGCCTTCCGGATCCGGTTGCAGGAGGCAACGAGCAGTTATTTACCAGTGATGATCTTATTCCCGGGACGACATATTATTTTGCCGTAAAAGCCGAGACCGGCACTCAGAAAGGTTCATGGTCAAGAGACGAACCCCAAAATATAAATCACAATAATTACGCTGTAAGTTATGACACTGTCCCGAGAGCCCCGGCCTATTCTTCACTTTATACCGACTATGTACAGGAACCCTATAACGACCCGATAAACAACGAGGCGGGACTTGAAAATCCCAGCCCGCTCTTTACCTGGACTGCCGATGCGATAGCTTACCAGAAGGCATGTCAGGTAATAGTTTCTACTGATTCCACGGATATTCTAAACGAAACAGGAAGCACCTGGGACAGCGGGAAAGTTACAAAAACAAATGAAAGTCTTGTCTACTCGGGCCCTGAATCCCTGCAATCCTCAACGAAATATCGTTGGCGGGTCAGAACATGGGATGTCTCAGGCGACACCTCACCTTATTCACCCGACACTTTTTTCACTACAAATATGTTCGTAGAACGTCAGGCTTTTAATGTCGGCTCCAAGCAGATGGCCTTTGCGGCGGGCGATATAAACAGCGACGGATATAATGATTTTATCAGAGCGGACTGGAACATGGATACAGTTACCGCTTATGTAAATACTACCACAGGCACTTTCTCAAAACAGTGGCAAATAGGGCTCTATGCCTACTCGCAGGCCGCAGCTCTTGCTGATGTAGATTCCGATGGCGATTTGGATTTAATAATCCTAAATTCAATTGGAACCAACAATGTAAGCGATACATATATCTATAAAAATGACGGGACCGGAAATTTCTCTCTTTTTAAATCTCTTAAAGACGGAAACGGAGGATGTTATTCAATAGCGACAGCCGATGTGGACAGAGACGGGGATATAGATTTTATTGAGGGCATTAACGGCGGGGATAATATTCTTTATAAAAATGACGGCAACGGGGATTTCGAAATGACTGAAATCACCACCGCCTTAGATGATAACACTTATGATATCCTGCTTGCGGACTTAAACAACGATACTTACCCCGACCTGATAACCGGCAACTATCTGGAGAAAAACAGGGTATATTTAAACGACGGCAGCGGGAATTTTAATTTACATGAGGAAACTGCCGAAGCCGAACCAACTTATGCCATCGCCCTTATAGATTATGAAGGAGACGGGGACTGGGACTACCTGTCGGCAAACAGAACAGATCTATCCAACAATTACTATAAAGACAGGTATTACGAAAACGACGGAAACGGGAATTATACAAGCTTCGGGCAGTCGCCTAAAGCAGACGACAGCTATGCGCTCTCCGTTGCCGATATTAACAATGACGGACTTCTTGACTATGTCGAGGGCAATGCCGGAAGCGGCGAACCCAACGCTTACGAGAGAACTTATTTAAGCGACGGGGATGGTACTTTTACATATACAAATATATCCAGGAGCCAGCCCCTCACATATAAAACTCTCCTTTTTGATTTTTCCGGTGATTCTACCGTAGATATGCTTAGAGGCGTATATGATAACCCAACTAAATACCTCGTCCACCAAACCACAAATTCCAATGTTCCTCCGGCAGCGGCCGGGTCGCTTACGGCCTTTCATGACGGCACCCAGCTTTATCTGGGATGGGACCACGCAACCGACGACCATACTTCTAATCTCCACCTTTGCTATAACGTCCGTATAGGAACCTCAAGCGGCAATTACAAAACTGTCTCCGGACTCCTGGCAACTGATGACAATACCGGTTCTTTTAAAGGCAACATAGGCCGTTCCACTTATGTATATTTAAATGTCCCATCTAAAACATATTTCTGGCAGGTACAGGCCATAGACACCTCCAAAACAGCAGGCGCATGGTCAAACGAGATGGTAATAAATACCAAACCTCACGGCGGCTGGGCTACTGACGGCATTATTCCTTCCACCGCAGTCATACAGCGAGGATACAGTTTCAGCGTAACCGAATCTCCTACAGAACCATCTTTTTCAATAGAAAACGGTCTAAGGGGCCTAACTGACATAAAAATTAAAGTCAGGGATAAAGAGTCAAACAACTGCTATCTTACGGACTTTTACTATTCTACCGGCAGCGCCGTAAACTGGCATTCTGTAACCGATACTGATAACGGACTTACGGCGCCCGGACAGCCCGCCCAGGATTCAAACTGGCCGGATAACGGCGGTAGCTATTTCGGGGCGTCAGACCAATACGGGTCCGGTTATTACAATTTCACATGGGATTCAAATGACATGGACGAAATAGGAGTACATGACTTTGAATCTTCGTCGGTAAGCCTGAAATTTAAGGTTAAAGATGTTCACCTGGCCATCTCCTCCTATGTGGTAACGGACCCTTTTTATATAGATAATCTAAAACCTACCGTCCCGGGGCCATTAAAAGATTCCGGTGTCTATTTAGACAACTCTTATACACTGAATTTTTCTACTCCTACTCCGGCAACAGATATCAACTTCCGGGAATACAAAATTTTCGGCAGAGCCGGTAATTCTACGGTCAGCCAGTATTTTTACGATTTTGTATGGGATATTTCTGACGATTCAAACCTCGGCTACAGCGCTTTTAACGGGGCGTCTTCAACTACCGTCACCGGGCTTACCGCCGACACAACTTATTATTTTAAACTCTACGCTTATGACGAATACGGAAACTTTAATGATACCCCTGAGGCACTTTCGGTAAAAACAAATGACCCCCCGGAAATAAGTTTTGTAAGCGCAACGCAAAGAAAAGACGGCTCGGGACTTGTAGATATAGTTTTTCAGGGCCGGGACAATGACAATGAACCCTCTTTTTATATATGGAATGAGTTATATTACCGGGACAAACCCTCAAATCCGGACAGAATTATGACTCCGGCTTTAGATGATATATCCTTTTCATCCGGCCCTCTCTCTTTTACCACTACTCTTTCTTCATATACTTTTGTCTGGGACGCCGGATTGGATGTTGCGAATTATTCTAAAGATACCTTTATAGTAAATCTAAAAATTGATGACGGCAGAAACACCGGGAACACCGGCTATTCCGGACAATTTACCATAGATACACTGCCCCCCGTTATGGGAAATATTTCCGCGACAAACTCTACCGCAAAATCAATGAGCTGGTCATGGAATGCGGCTGAGGAAGACAACTTTACCAGATACCGGCTGTGGTATTCTTCCAACGACGCGGCCTATGTTATAAACAAAGATACCTCGGGCGCTAAGTATATAACTATAGGCAACCAGACGGTGACTTCAACTACAACTTATAATTTAAAGGAAATTACCCGTTACTGGGCATGTGTCTGGGCTGATGACGATTACGGATATTCAACCTGCTCGGCTACCGGGTCCTACAAGACCGGGTTTCCACCTGACAATTATTTTAAAGGAGAACCTCAGCTAATTAGAGACGGTTCCGGCAATGTCAGGGTAATATACGATGTTACCGATAGAGACGGGAATACCTGCAATACGCAGATTGAATACTCTTTAGACGAATCTTCGTGGCGGCAGGCAACCGTTGCAATATCAACATCAACTTTCGGTAATGTCTCGGTAAATAACACAAAAGAGTATCAGATAAGAGACATTCTGACTTATTACGACAGCAATGTAATTACAAACACTCTTACTTTTAACTGGCTTTCAAAAAAAGACATAGATAATGTCGTTGAAAATACTGTATCTATGAGAATTACCAGCATGGATGATGCAATAAGCAGCGTTCCGGATATGAGTTCTTCTTTTAAAATAGATAATTCACAGCCTAAATACAACATCAACCAATGGTCACTCTCGGAATACAATCATTCAGAATCTTTATTAAAACTTAATTTTATCGGGGAATATTCCGAGTCCGAAATTCTCCTTTCAACCCAGACAGCGCTTTCAAGAATTTTTATCTATGACTCTAAAAACAATCCTACTCAATCTTTTAATCTTGCCGGAGAAACTTTTTCTGTAACAGGCGATACCGCTTTAAATATAAATTTAAATAAAAGTAAACGCGACACTATAGCCCGGTGGGACGGGGCCGGAAAAACCCCCTATTTTGTATTGCTCTCGTCTGCCACCAGAGATATATACGGCAACTACTCTCTTGCGACAAGCAGCAGCGGCGCCGTATTTGATTCAAACATAGACTGGATACCCGATACCGTCCGGCCCGAAATAACCGGAGCCACATATACAATAACCGGCGGGGATATAAATCTTTATCTGAGTTTCAGCGAAAACATAGATAACATTGCTTTTTCTACCAATATTATAAACGGTATAGTTCTTAAAGATACTATGACGGCCACCTCAAACTTTGAACCGCTGGATTCAAGCTGTGAAATTCTTACAACGACTCCGAACACCGATAACCTCACAATTAGAATACCTTACGGCAAACACAACCTTATCTGGAGCTGGAACTCTGAGTCTCTCTACATAGCTGTAAGTTCTCAAACTATACAGGATCTTTCACGCAATCCCATAATCACCATATCTACGACATCTTCAATGCCCATACATACTTCCATAAGCACCATTACTCCTACGATAACGGCAAAAGTTCCGGCGCCAGGCAGCTACGATATAGCCAGAGATACCGGTATTGCGGTTGCTTTCAGCGATTTTTTAAAACCGGCGGTATTTGACAGCCTCACAGTTAAACAGATTGAAAATTCAGAAGGAAAAACCGTTGATTATGAAATTTCAGGCAGCACTTCTTTTAATAAACAATACAGCCTACTTACATTTGCTCCTCATGAAAATTTGCCCGGCAATTCCATAATAAGGGTGTCGGTCGATTCAGATAAAATAAGGAACTTCGCCGACGTTCCCATGGCTGAAAATATTCACTGGGATTTCAGGACATTAATTTCAAATGATATCCCTAATTTTATAGTAAGTAAATCAGGCCGGATAACTTTAGAAATTCCTGCGGGACAATTCCCGGCTAACGGAAGGGTGGAATTTAACGAAGGAATTTCTCCGAAAAATCCGAAAAACCTAAAAGAATCTTCTTCTCTTTCGTTTGAAAGCGCCAACGATAAAGAATCAAGTTGGGAAGACCCCTACCATTACCCTATTGACAGTTTAACTACCGAGATTATTTTTTATTCAACTTCCGGTGTATATATGCCAAAGATTTTTGATACGCCGGGGACTCTTACAATATCCTACAATGATGCTTTAATTGATGATAAGCCCGAATACCTCTCTTACCTAAATAATGCTCCCGTAAAAGAAAAGACACTTAAAGTATATTATCTTGACGAAGAAAAAAAATTCTGGATGCCTCTTAATTCAAAACTTAACAGTTCCGCTAACACACTATCTGCGGATTTAAAGCATTTCAGCGTATATACTGTAATGGGCGGACCTAATTACGACACTTCCGGGGCTCATCCTTTCCCTGTCCCTTATAAACCAACGGACAGGCCCTCGGATTTTAAAGATAACCCTTTGAGGGCCGGAATAACATTTACTGCAATGCCGTCGGAATGCGCAATTGAAATCTACACCATTGCCGGACGACTGGTTAATACTCTTACTCATTCTGACGATGCAATAGCAAGCCCCGGCCAACCCGGCAATTATTACTGGTATCCCGTTGTTAACTCTCAAGATAACGAAATCAGCAGCGGAGTATATATTTATTATTTAGAAAGTGAAGGCACGCCTAAAACAGGCAAATTAATGATAATACGCTAATTATGAAAAAACATTTAAAAATAATAATTTTACTGTCGGGAATTTTTGCAGCCGGCCTTTTTTCCGGCCCCTTTCCCTGTCCCTTTTCCTGCAAGAATTTGTCGGCCGCCGGAACTCTCGGAGCCGGTTCAAACTCTTTTGAGTTTTTACTTATTCCCGTAGGGGCGCGTGAAACAGCTATGGCCGCCGGCAGCGCTACTGCTTTTAATCCAAATGCTTTCTGGTGGAATCCGGGCGCGCTGGCGTATGTTGAAAGATTAAATATAAGTTTAACTTACAATAAATGGTTTGAAAATATCGTTCAGCAGCGGGCCGGCGTCACCCTGCCCTTAAAAAACAGACAAGTCGCCGCCGTAAATGTAAGCATGCTCTCTATAAATGACATAGAGGGATATGACTGGTATGATACTCAATCAGGAAATTTAACATCAAAAGATTACTGTCTGTCTTATTCACAGGCAAAAAAATTCAATAAATATATAGCAGGAGGCATATCCCTTAAAGCAATTTTCGAACAACTTGAAGATGAATCCAATTACGGCGCGGCCTTAGATGCCGGTTTTATATTAAATCCGTTTTCCGATTTCTGGCTTTCGGGGGGTGTAAAAAATGCAGGCACCGGCGGCGCCTTTATTGAAGAGAAAGCGCTTCTCCCCATATCTTTCTTCGGGGGACTCGGTATGCGAATAAATAAATTCATGCTTCTTTCCGGGGATGTTAACTATATGGACGAAGAAATATTTTACGGCTCCGGTGTGGAATTAGATCTCAGGGACATACTTTTTTTAAGAGCCGGCTACAGCAATTTTGCAGAGACACTGTCGGAATTTAAACTCGGAGCCGGATGGATTTACAAAGACATATTGCTTGATTACGCCCTGGCCCCGTACGGGAAAATGGGCTCTACTCACCGTGTAGATCTAACTTTTAAATTCGGGGAACCTGTTCTTATTGAAAAACTGTATAGAAACGCTAAAAAATTATACTCGCAAAATAAATACCAACAGGCGCTGATTGAATTCAATAAAGTAAAATCACTTGACAGGAATTATAAGAAAATTAGAATATGGCTGGAACGAATGAAAAAAGAATCTTTTCTTGAAAAAAGTCTTGAAAAAAGCCAGGCGCCCGAACCCCAAAAAGAAACACTAAACCAGCCGGAGCCCGGCACCTCCGAACCCGCCGAAGAATAAATTTTTATTAGTTTTTTTCTTCTTCCCGGGACTCTTTGAATTTTACTTCGGCGGCCTGGGCACCTATTATACGGCTCAAAGATTTTCTGGCCGTCTCTTTAACCTGGAGGTCCTTATCATCTAAAAGTTTTTCAAGAACAAAAGTTGTGTCGGAATCCCCTACCTCACCTAAAGCCCATGCCGCGGAAAGACGCATCCATTTATCATCGCTTTCAGCCATATCATGCAAAACCGTTACGGCTTTTTCAGGGTCGTATCGGTAATATGATACTGCGGCATTACCCCTGGTCCGGTTATCTTTATCATCCAGAAACGGTTTCAGCATTTCGGCGGCCTGTGGACTGTCTTTAAATATGTCGGCAATAACCTCAACGCTGTCGGCTCTTGCTCTGACCCGAGGGTCAACGCCTGTTACTGCTTTTCGTCCGGTCGTCGCATCATCAAGTACAACCTTTTCGTTACTTCCACCCTCAGTTAATTTTTCCATTATGTTAAATACTTTTTTGAAGTTTTTCTCAAGTTCTTCCGCGCGCTTATATGATTTTCCGTATTCAACAAGATTTTGAGAAAGTTTTTCTGTATCTTTATTATAAGTATTTTTCAGGTTTTCAACGGTACGCCTCTCGTCTTCTATATTTTTCTTTATTCTGCTGTTTCCCGTTTTAAAAAGCGCTATTAACGCGGAAAACCCTATTAAAAGCACCCCGATAAATATTATTCCTCCCACCACGGGAAGTATCCCGACCCTGTCGATATCGTCAATTCTGTTAACAAGATCTTTTCTTTCTGCTATGAGATTGTCAAGTTTCTTATTGAGTTCCTCTGTGGCGGCAGATGAATTTGAATTGCCGGAACTGCTTTTTAAATTTCTTATATATGCATTGAGGTTATTTATACGGCTTTTATACCGGGCAATTTCCTCGGCCTGAAGTTCTTGCGCTGTTTTTTGCACAGGTCTAGGTGCCGGCTCCTTTCGGGTTTTTTGCGGAATTTTTTTTACTCCTTCTTTTTTCTCGGGCGGAGATTTTAACAGCTCTATCTTTTTAATGTTATCCGCTATACTTTCTGAATCGGGGAGATGCTTTCCGGCAATTTTTAGATAATTAAGGCCTTTATCGTAATCTCCGGAAGACTTAACGTTTTCCGTCAGCCGGTCGGCAGCTTTTAAAAGCAAGCCTCGGGCGCGTTCATGCTCAGGTTCGGCTGTTAAAATTTTATCCAGAGTTTCTATTGTCCCCGGGATATCTCCTTCAAGATATTTCTGAATGGACTGCCCCATAAGAACATCGGTATTAATTTCTTCCTGCCCGTAAGCGTTAAATCTTATTCCGGCAAGTACTGCGAAAAAGACTAAAAATATAAATACTGTTTTTTTAACTATTTTTTTCATTTTTATTTTCCTATCATTATAATTTATATTATATTGCCATGTAATGTCAAAAATTTCATCTTTTGTTTTTATCCTTCTCCCATTATTTCCATGACATCATCGAGTCGGTCGTATATATCAAGAGCCTCTTTTTCATCGGGCGCTATTTTTAATACGGCTATCAGGTGCTCTTTAACCTTTTTGAGATTCTGTGTCCTTATATATTTTCTGGCAGCGGACATATGATAATAAAGCTGGGCTTCATTATTTTCCGGATCGCTGAGCCTTAAAAAATCAAATCTAATCATTGCTTCTTCATATTGTTTGTTTTTATATAACTCTATACTTCTTTGAAGAAATCCGGTCTTTTCTTCCTCAAAAAGGCTTAAATAAAGCGACGGGCCGGGATCTTCGGGATTAAGATGGGAAAGCATCTTTAATTTAGATTTTGCTCCGGCCCGGTCTCCGACAACGATGCTCATTTTAGCTTCTTCCATACTTTTCTCAATCTTTTGCTGAAACCACTGAGGGGCATACTTTTTACTTAAAAGAGCTTCCTTCCTGCCCTTATTTATTTTATCACTCTTTATAAGTTTTTGTGCCTGAGTGTAAAAGTATTGGGCCGCCTTTCTATTTATCTCAGTTAAAAGCAGTTTTGCTTCACTGCTTGACGGATTATTATTTATAAAACCCATGATAAGCTCAACAGCTTTATTGAATTTTTTGTCTTCCGCCAATTTATTAACTTCGTCTTTAAGTTCTTCGAGGCTCATCCTTTCGGTCTCGGAAAGTGTGCTGGCGTATCTTTTTCTTATACGCCTTCCTAATTCATATTCCTCTGATTCATCAGGAATGGGAGACCGGAGCATATAAAGTATTATATTGTTGGCAGCTTCTTCACGGCTCCTGGTTTTGAGCATCTCTTCATACCTGTCTTCTATTTGACCGGAGTAACCCGGGTGCAGGTCAATTGCGTTCTGAATATTTTCAGAAGACAGGTTCTCTTCCCCTTCTGCTTTTAATGTATAGCCTTTCTTTAAATTAATAGCTGCGAGTTTCTTTACTATCATATCTTTCATATCCAACCCCAGATTATCCTGTGGATAATCCGAAAGATAATCTTCTGTTTTTGAAAGAGCTGACCGAAAATATTCTTTATTATAGCTTTCAATTGCTTTTTTCAGCCTTTTAACTGCATACGACGGCTGCGCCGTCAATAATAAAATAAGATATATATATACTGTATATTTACTTAATTTCATCTATTTATCTTTAAATCTGTTAAGCATATCCTCTAGATATTCTTTCTCTCTCTTTTCAAATTCCACTCTCTGATTTTCATATTCCCGCTGCCATTTCCGGCGCTGCTCGAGCATTTCCTGCTCTTTCCGGGCAAGCTCTTTCTCCCATATTTCTTTCTGCCTGTCTATAACTTCCTGCATTTCGTCTTCCAGGTGTTTTCTTACCTGATGCACTTCATTTTGAAGTTCTTCCCGCTGTTTTTGAGTAAGTTCATCTTTTTGCCTTTTTAGCGCATTTTTATGTTCTTCTTCAAGCTGGCCTATAATATTTTCTTTTTCGTCTTTAAGCTGATCCAGGCGGTAAGATTTATCCCTTCTTGCCAGACTTAAATTTTTATAATATTTTTCAGCTTTTTTTTCGAACTCTTTTTTTTCATCCTTAAGTTTATTTATAGTACTGTCTATATTTTTTACTTTTGAACCCACGGCCTCTTTTATCATATTTAAAGTCCTGTCTTTTGAATCAAGTTTCAACCGGGTAGAATTTTTTAATATTTCCATCTCTTTATTTAACCGGCGGATATCTGCTTCTAAATCATTTTTATCATTTACAAACGCTTCTTTTTCCTTTTTCCATTCATCTTCCATCCGCTGGAGTTGTTTTAAAATTTCTTCTTTAGATTTATTTTTTTTCATTTTATCCTGCTTTTTTCTTTTTTCCTTTAAAAATTCCCTTTAAAAATCTGTATTTTCGTCTTTTGAAACCATGCTTACGATTCCCGCTTAAGCATCTTTAAGAAATCTGATTCATCTATTATTTTCACTCCGTTACCGCGAGCCTGCCGCAGTTTAGAACCGGGATTATCGCCCCGGACAAGTATGTCGGTATTAGAACTGACATTTGATACAATTCTCCCCCCCATACTTTTTACTGCTTCTTTTGCTTCTTTTCTGGTAAATTGTTCTAATTTACCGGTAAAAACTATTTTCAGCCCGTCTAAAACCTCTATGGTTTTTTGGTATCCGGGATTTACGCCTTTGCTCAGCATATCTTTAATTAAGCCGGAATTTCTCTTTAAAAACAGAATTATAAATTTTGCCCTTACGGGGCCTATTTCATCTATAGATTCCAGCTCGTCATATTTAGCTCTGAGAAAATTATCTATATTTTTATATTTACCGGCCAAAATCTCCGCGGCGCGGCTTCCGGCCTGGCGTATACCCAGCGCATATATGAATTTATCAAAACGGCACTCTTTAGAATCTTTAATTGCTTTAATAAGATTAGCGGCCCTTTTTTCACCGAAAAGTTCAAGTCCCATAAGGTCTTTCAAACTTAAATCATATATATCGTCTATTTTTTTAACAAAACCGCGGGCGGTCAACTGCCCGGCTACCGACTCGCCGAGACCCTCTATATCCATAGCGGCGGGGCTCGCGTAATGAATCAACCGGCTGGTTAATTGAGCCGGACAGGAGATATTACTACATCTATAATATACTCCGTCGGGGTCCTGGTTTATTTGGGAACCGCAGGAAGGACACCTTTTAGGAGGGCGAACAGTATCACCGGACAACGAACTGTCAACGACAGCCGTTATCTTAGGAATTACATCGCCGCCTCTTTAGATTTCTACCCTATCTCCGATTTTTACCCCGAGCTCATAAACTTTATCAAAATTATATAAAGTTGCGCTTGATATCATTACCCCCCCTACTTTAACGGGTTTAAGGTTTGCTACCGGAGTAATTTTTCCTGTCCGGGATACATTAAATTTAATATCCAGGACTTTTGTTATTGAACTTTTAGGTTCAAATTTATATGCTACGGCCCATCTCGGACTTTTAGAGGTATTGCCCAGCTCTTTTTGTTCTTCACGGGAGTTGACTTTTATAACTATACCGTCTATCTCATAATCCAGACTATCTCTTTCCCCCTGAAAACTTTTATAGGCCTCTTCAATTTCATCTATATTTTTACAGAGTCTGTAATTTTTATTTACCGGCAGTCCCCAGCTATGATAGATATCAAGTATTTCTTTTTGGGTGTCAGGCAGAACGCCTTCTTTAACGGCGCCGGCGGCGTAAAAATAAGCGCTTAATTTCCGCCGGGAAGCTTTACGCGGGTCTAACAGTTTCAATGTTCCGGCACAAGTATTACGCGGATTTGAAAAAAGATTTATACCTTCTATTTCTCTTCTTAAATTTATTTTTTTTAACTCGGATTTTTTAATAAATACTTCTCCTCTTACTTCTATAAGCCGGGGGATATTATTCCCTTTAAGCTTAAGCGGAATAATGTGTTGAGTCCTTATGTTAGCGGTTATATTATCACCGGTATAACCGTCACCCCTTGTAGATGCAACTTCCAGCCGTGAATTTTTATATACCAAAGATACGCCTATACCGTCGAGCTTTTCTTCTACAATAAAACCTTTCCCGGGTTTTACTTTCTTTAGAATCCTTTCCTCCCATTCAATAACTTCTTCCCCTGAATATGTATTATCAAGAGAGAGCATAGGTTCACCATGATTATAATTTTCAAATTTTTCAAGCGCTGCGCCGCCCACTCTTTTTGTAGGTGAATCTTTTGTAACAAATTCGGGATATTTATTTTCAAGTTCTTCGAGCTCACGGTAGATACGGTCAAACTCGCGGTCTGTAATCTCCGGTTTTGCTTCTATATAATAAAGCCGGTTATGGCGCTTTATTTCCCGCCGTAGTTTCTTTATTTCCTCTTTTACATTTTCAGCGTTCATTTATTTATTTTTTTGCCGCATCAAGTATGCCGTTAACAAAACGGTGAGATTTTTCGGTAGAAAAATATTTTGCAAGTTCAACAGCTTCGTTTATTGAAACTTTGCGGGGTATATTCGCTTCAAAAAATATTTCGTACAACCCCAGCCTTATAACGGCAATATCAACTTTGGCTATTCTGCCCATCTCCCAGTTTTTCGCAAGTTTATCTATAACCTCGTCAATATAGTCTACATTGTTAAATGTACCTTCCACTAAATGCCGGGCAAAGTCCACGCATTTATATGAATACCTTGAAATCCCCACTATATCCCATGCATTATTTAGCTCAACATTCAGGTTGTCCATTATATACAAAACCCGAACGGCGAGTTTGCGAGCGTCTCTTCTTTGCCCCATTAACGCAACCTTGAATAAAGGTCCGACATTTCAAGAGCTGCGCGCGCTGCTTCTTCGCCTTTGTTGCCGCTCTTGCCGCCGGAGCGTTCAAGCGCCTGCTCTAAACTGTCGCAGGTAAGCACTCCAAACGAAACAGGAACATCGCCCTTAATTCCTTCTTCAGCTACAGTTCTTGATACCTGCGCGGATACATATTCAAAATGGGGTGTATCCCCCCTTATAACAGCGCCCAGGCATATTATCATGTCATATACCGACGTTTCCCTGATTTTTTTTGCGCAAGCGGCTATCTCCCAGGCACCGGGAACTTCACACATTGTTATGTCGCTTGTCTCCATTCCGTTTCTCAAAAGTTCTTCTTTTGCGCCTTCCAGTAATTTAAGAACAATCTGCTCGTTTCTTCTTGAGATTACAATTGCCGCCCGTTTTCCGACACCGCTTAATTTGCCTTTAATGATTTTCATCTTCTTCTCCTTTTATATATGGTCCAAATAATGGCCCAACTTATCTTTCTTTGTATTTAAATATCTCCGGTTTTCGGGAGTAGGCGCAGAGGTTAGCGGAACTCTTTTGGTGACTTCTAAACCGTATCCGCTCAGCCCCACAATCTTTTTAGGATTATTGGTTAAAAGTTTTATGGTGGAAAGTCCGAGATCGGACAAAATTTGAGCCCCCACACCATAATCCCTGAGATCAGCTCCGAAACCAAGGGCATGATTGGCTTCAACGGTGTCAAGACCCCTGTCCTGAAGATTGTATGCTTTTATCTTGTTGCCCAGACCTATACCCCTGCCTTCCTGCCTCATATAAAGCAACACTCCCCGATTGCTCTGGCCTATTTTTTTCAATGCATTGTTTAACTGAGTTCCGCAGTCACACCTGGTCGACCCCAGAGCATCACCGGTGAGACATTCGGAATGAACACGCACCAACACATCTTTTCGTCCGGCAACATCTCCTTTTACCAATGCGACATGAGTCTTTCCTTCATCTAAAACCGAGCGGTAAGCATATAGGTTAAATTTCCCGTATCGGGTCGGAAGCACAGCATCACTGATTTTTTCTACAAATTTCTCTTTTCGGTACCTGTATTTAATAAGATCTTCTATTGATACAAGTTTTAACCCGTATTCTTTCACAAAATTTTTAAGATCGTCTAACCTTGCCATTGTTCCGTCTTCATTCATAATCTCGCATATAACTCCTGCAGGGACCAAACCGGCCAGCCTGGTCATATCAACCGAAGCTTCCGTATGACCCGCCCGGGCTAAAACTCCCCCCTTTTTATATCTTATCGGGAAGATATGTCCGGGAACGTTTATATCGTCTTTTGAGCTTACCTGGTCGGCTAAAATCTTTATTGTCCTTGCCCGATCGGCAGCAGATATCCCGGTAGTAATACCACCGGCGGCATCGCATGATACAGTAAAATCGGCTTCCCGTGAATCAGCGGATTTTTTCATAGTCTTTAAATCAAGCCTGTCGAGATTTGAACCTTCCATTGTTACACAAATAAGCCCACGCCCGTATTTTGCCATAAAATTTACAGTTTCCGGAGTGGCGCATTCTGCGGCCATTACAAGATCTCCCTCATTTTCCCGCTTTTCATCGTCAACGACCACCACCAGTTTTCCTGCTTTTATATCTTTTATTGCATCTTCAATCTTATCTAAACTCATTCTTATTATTATCCTTTTGCTGCCGCTATAATCATATCCGGCTCTATATTTACTATGCTTCCCGAATTTAAACTCCCGAGATTTGTTCTTTTGGCGGTTTCGGGAACTATGCCAACTTTAAAAGATTCACCATTAATTTCATTAACTGTCAGGGATACACCGTTTAAGGCCACCGACCCTTTTTCTAAAAGTTTTTTTACAATATTCCCGGCGGCTTTAACTAAGATTATTATAGTATTTTTTTTATGTTTAACTGAAGCCACCCTTCCAATTCCAAGAACATGGCCGTAAACTATATGGCCGTCAATCCTATCAGTCATTTTCATTGCCGGCTCAAGGTTCACATAAGCCCCTGCTTTTAATTTGCCCAGCGAAGTTTTCGCTAAAGTCTCCCTGCCTATATCCATGATTATGTTCCCCCCGGAGATTTTTGTTATCGTAAGGCATACTCCGTCAACCATAAGGCTTCCTCCGGTATTTAAATCCTCCATACGGCTGCTTACAGATATGGCATTACCCCTTATATATTTTACCCTGCCTTTATCCCTTACAATTCCCGTAAACATTTTATCTCAAATCCCCTTCGACTACAAAATCCTTTCCGATATCAAATAAATTTATATTTTTAACTTTTAGTTTGTCCTTAATATCCGCAACACCTCCGGCGCCGTAAACTCCCGGAGCTTTTTTCCCGCCAATAAGAACAGGAGCATATATAAATACTATGCTGTCTGCTTGACCTGCATCCAAAAATGCACCTATTGTTTTACTTCCTCCTTCTATCAGGAGAGACATTATATTTTTCCCGTAAAGCGCATTTAATATATCGCCGGGTTTTATAAGACCTCTGTTATCCACAGGTAATTTAATAACCTGCGCCCCTTTATCGGTGAATATTTTTTCTTTTTCCTTATCGGCGCCCTCGGCGGCAATAATTACAGTTCCCTTGCTTATAATATCTAAATTACTTTTAAGAGAAAGTTTTCCGTCGACCACAACCCTGACCGGGTCGTCGGCGGCGGGAACTCTAAGCCGATATGTAAGTTTTGGATTATCTAAAAGAGCCGTCCGGGCACCAACCATAATTGCATCAGACATCCCCCGTAATTTCATAGCGTATTCCCTGCTTGCCGTCGAACTTATCCACTTGCTGCTGCCATTGCGGGCAGCTATCTTTCCGTCAAGCGACATAGCTGCTTTTATCGTTACATAGGGCTTTTTGAGGGATATGTATTTCAAAAAATCACGCATAAGTTTTGCGCATTCTTTTTTTAAAACCCCTGTGGTAACCTCTATCCCTTTTTCTTTAAGAACTTTTATGCCGTCAACTTCGGGATTGGGGTCTTTCATGCCTATAACTACTCTCTTTATGCCGGAGTCAATAATCTTTTGGGTACACGGCGGGGTCTTACCGGTATGAGAACAGGGCTCAAGCGTGACAAAAACCGCTGCATATTCAAGAGATTCAAAAGCCGAAGATATAGCTTCTGCTTCTGCATGCGGCCCGCCGAATTTCTTATGGTATCCGCTTCCGATAATCCTTCCGTCTTTTACAATTACACAACCGACCCGCGGGTTTGTCGATGTAAGATTCATCCCGCGATGGGCAAGATCCACTGCTTTTTGCATAAAATAGCTATCTGATATCATAAAAAAACCGGAGACATAAAATCTCCGGACCTCATTTCTATATATTATTTTCTGACCTTCTCTCATCCGGACTTTCCCCGTCGGTATCCGGTTTTCACGGATTCTGCCTTTTGGCTCGCGGACTTACGGAACTTTGACTTACGAAACTTTCCGATCACCGCCGATTGGGAGTTACACCCTTTCCCGAAGATTTATTTATTGTATATAGATGCTCTTAATTTGTCAAATAAAATTTTTCCTGATTTTAGAATCAATACCTTAAA
>JAQICQ010000097.1 GCA_027858455.1 Elusimicrobiota bacterium
TCCATAAACGAAAGCGGCGGGGTTTCATCATAATAGAATGTATTCAGCGACGATTGCGTCAGGTTACCGGCTTTATCGGAGACTTTAGATTTTAAACTATACTGATGAGTATCGGTCCAACAGTTAGTATCTATATTAACAGTCCAGTTCGGTTCGCCGTTATCGGTCGTCATCCAGTTCTGCGTTGTCCATGTAGAACCGTTCCAGTATTTACCGGTATCTACATCATTTACTTCAACCCATACTTTATCCACTGTCGCTTTGTATGTCGCCGGAAAAGCATCGTCGTCTTCGGACGTACCCGATATAGCAGACGGCCGTGTGGCCTTATCAATTCCGTCGGCGGGTATCGTTACTCCCGCTGTCGGCGACGAACGGTCTATTGTAAAAGTTCTTGTAGTTACCGAAATCTCTTCATTGGGCACATTATCGATTGCTCTTACGTTTATCTGATACTTATGATTAGTTGTCCACGGCGGGGAAGAATAATCCCAGTCCTCTTTACCGGAAGAAACATTATTAAATTTTATGGTATCCGTTGACCATACTGTCCCGGTCCACCATTTATCATTACCTCCGTCTATAAGGTCTCTTATTCTTACTTCCACCTGCTGGATACCGGCTGAAGATAAAACGGCTCCTTCAAAAGTTCCCTGAGGCCTATCTTCGGATGTCCCTTCAACCAGAGATAATCCCTGAAGGTAATCATTCTCGCCGGGCACAGTCACTGATGAGTTCGGTTCACCGTCTATACCGAGACCATCATCCGCATTTCTATCATAGATAAACGAAGAAGTTGAAAATACAGTCTGTTGATTCTGGGCCAGATCTTTAGCCCTCGGAAGTATAATATATCTGTGTCCGTTCTTCCAGTTAAATGAACTTTCGGTTCCTTTCTCATACCACCAGTTCGGGGTAGAAACGGTAACGCTCAGCCATGTCTGCCCGATTATCCAGGATGCGCCGTCAAAATAATAATATGTATCGGGATTGGTAAGGTCAATCAGATTAATATAAACCGCTGTATCATCTACTCCGCTGAAATCATCTGCGCAAGTACCTTCAATTTTCTTTGTATAATTTGTAAAACCGTTATCTGAAGGATAAGTAACTTCTGAAGTGGGAGATTCTGAATCTACAGTAAATATCGGGTCGTGCTGCGTTTCAATATTGCCGGTCTTGTCCATTCCCCACGCATAAACTCGGAACTCGTTACCGCTAGGCCATACAGGAACATCGTTATACCACCAGGCAGTACCGTTAGAAGAAAGTTCGCAGGTAAGAGGCGCTGCGCTTCCTACCCACCCGAAACCGTTCCAATAATCGGTCGTTGTTATATTCTGGATAGTTATTGAAGCCACCTTAACTCCCGATGCGTCATCCGAAGAAGTTCCGTATATCTTTGTAACTTTATTTGTAGAATCATTATATGAGGCACCGTCAGCCGGTTTTATAAAGAAAGTCTCCGGAGCCACGTTATCAATTGAAAATTCGCTCTCGTTTACACCGGCTGAAAAATTAGTTTCGTAGTTGGGGCTAGTCGGGACTTTATCGGTAGCTCTCGACCTGACAAGATACTGCAAACCACTGTTCCAGAGGGTAGATGAAATATCTATATCCCAGTCCTGTGTCGCAGGATACCAGATAACCTCTTTCCAAACGGGAGTAAGGCTTGTAAAACTGTCGGTTGATTCGGCGACGCCGTCCCACCATTTGGTAGAATCATCCCATCCTTTTAAATTATTTGGGTCTTTCTGCAGAGCAATTTCAACTTTTAAAACCTTTGCCGGATAAGTTCCGCTCATTGAATCGTCACCGGTACCGGATATCTGCGGCAGATTATTATATCCCGTATCATTCTGAGGCACTTCAACGACACTCTCCGGTATTACATTGTCAAATATAAAGTAATGCGTTGAATAACCTATCTCGTAATTTGGATTATAATCACAGGTGTCCGTAGCGCGGGAATTCACCATATATCTCTCGCCCGAAGTCCAAGGGGAAGTTCCGCCCGTCATATTGTAAGTCCACGGGCTTACATCTTCGGCACCGGACTGCAGCCAGTATTTCGTATTGCTGACCCAGGTGGAACCGTTCCACACAAAATCGGATCCATCGTATTTTTTAATGTTTATCTCTGTCTTTAAAACACCTATATCGTCGCCGGCCGTACCTATTATACTTGCAATATTGCTGTAAAAAGGAGTCCCCACGCTTAAATCCGTAAATTCCGGCTGAGTGAGTACCGAAGTCGGTTCAATATTATCTATCCAGAAAATATTTGTAGAATATTCAACTTCATAGTTAAATGAATAATCCGTCTTATCATAAGCTCGCGAATTAACCGCAAATGAAGAACCTGAAAGCCCCGACCAGGCGGAATCTGATACCGTAAACGTCCAGCTTGTGCTGTCGAAGGCCTTATCCCACCAATCTGACCCAACCCAATCAGTGATACTTTCTTTCCATGTATATCCGTCGGAGAATCTCTTTATTCTTACCTCGACATAATCTATTCCCGCGGGATTAATGCCTGAAACTCCATCTGAAGAACTTCCGGATATAGTAGTAAGACTGTTATAGCTCTTGGTCTTTCTCGGCTGGGTTACCGTAGAAGTGGGAGAAACGCTGTCATAGGTAAATTCACCTCCGGCAGACGGTGTTTCCCAGTTGCCGGCATTATCTTTTGCTTTTGTTTGGACATTATATTTATGACCGTCTGTCCAAAAAGTATCAATAAAATCGTATGTCCACCCCGTTGCCGGCGGGTTGCAGTTCCACCAATCAACATCTTTATTTGTATCCCAGCCGTTTTCGCCGTTCCAGTAAACTGTCGGAGAAACGGTAAGATCAGCTATCCTTATCTTGACCGAAGTGGGGCCGGTTCCGATACCGTCATCCGACGTGCCGGAAAGCTCGGTAAGAGAACTGTAAAATTTTGTGTTAACAGGCACTTGCACTAAAGAGTTTGGCGACGTAGCGTCATACATAAAAGTTTGGGTGGATGCTTCCACCGTATTGCCGGCTCTGTCGGTGACCTTTGCCACATATTTATAGGTGACTTCATTAGCCCACATATTAACATCGTTATAAGTCCAGGTAGAGCCGTTTATCGAAGCCGTATTCCAATGAACATTATCGGCATCCCAAACATCATTGACACCGTCCCAACTTCCTATCGCTCTCCATATATGAAGTTTAACGGTATTAATCTCACCCGGAGCTGAATCCGCAGCGGTTCCTGTTATATCATCCTGAGTATTTGTGTCGGTTATCGGATAGATTGCACCCACAGTCGGAGGGGTAGCATCGGTTATAAATGTATGCGAAGATACAGGGATACCGTAACTTCCGTCGCCCGCTTCATAATTTCCCGCCTTATCCAAAACATTTGAATAGGCATAATATTTTACCCCGTCGCTCCATGTGGAAGTCGGATAAGGCACACTGTATGACCAGTCGTCGGATATACCATTATAATTTGCGTCTATCCACTCTTCACCGTCCAAAGCGACATGCCAGCTCTTATCGGAATCCCACCACCACTGACCGTCCTGGCGTTTTATCACGATCTTTACTTTGGATACATCAGAACCCGGCAGAGTATCTTCGGCAGAACCTGAAATTTCATCGGGATATCCGTAGGAGTAATAATCCCCATTGCCCGGGATATCCATATATGTTACGGGGTCGGTTATATCATAGGTGAAATTAACCGTAGGCGAAACATAAGAATTACCGGCATTATCGGTTGCTCTTACCGATAGCTGATAAGTATGGCCATCGGTGAAAGTCGCCGTGGGAGACGGCACCTGGTAATAAAAAGTAGACGAAGCAATGGCAAAGAAATCTTCTGTCCCGGTCCAGGAATCGCCGTCCCAGAATGAAGTCCCTTCTGTAAGGTCTTTTATCTTAAGCTCGGCCGATACAACCCCGGAATTTTTCTTTGTCCCTACCGGATTATCCGCAGTTGTCCCTTCAATTGTTGACGGCGCATAATTTATATTTCCGGAAGGCGAGACTACCGCCGCATCCGGCGTTTCGTTATCATAAAGGAAAGTAACCGAAGAAATATCAACCGGCGCTTGGTCATTCGGGACCATGTCCTGAATAGTTGGCGTAACTTTATACTCTCTTCCTGAATCCATGGCAGCTCCGAATGTATAACTCCAGGAAGAGACAAAAACACTGTGCTGAACGGTAGCTGTATTTGTGGACCATACCGTTCCCGTCCAGTATTCGTCTTTGCCCCAGTCGGCGCCGTTAGCAAGGGCAACTATTTCCAGATCCAGCGGATAATTTGCCCAGTCGTCATTTACCGAAGACCAATCATCGTATGCTGTACCGCTTAAACTTGAAATAGCTTTTATATTATCTCCGTCGGCCGGATAAGTAACTCTTGAAAGAGGGGTAACCGAGTCAACTACAACATCAAAAGTCGCCGGATTTGATTCAATATTGGGGGGAGTAGCATTATCACCCGATACCCAGCTGGTTATTCTGTATTCATGGGCGGAAAGAAGGGTCCCGTTTGAAAATTTTGGAAGGATATAGTTATTATCCCACAACCCACTTGTCTCAAGGGTAGATACAAAGACCACCCAGCTGCCCCCGTCCCAGTATTTAGAACCGTTTGTAAGGTCCTGCAGGTGATTTTTCACCGCTCCGGCAGATACCCCGGAGACATTGTAGTCTGAAGCGTTGCCGCCTATCGCTGTCAAATCGGCTATATAGCCGGAAGCAGGAATTGTTATCTCTGAGTACGGCTCCTGATTGTCATAGGTAAAATTCAAGCTTACAACCGTAGAAGTAGAGCCGGCAACATCTATTGCTTTTGCCTTAAGCAGATAATCTGTGTCGTTGTCATAGTTAGTATCGGTTATACCCGAAAAAGTCCAGTTATCCGTACCATCAGCTACAACCCACTGCTCGCTAGTTGACCAACCGCCGGATGGTTTCCACCAGGTTGTAGTATCCTCATTTTTTATCTGAAGCATAACTTTATCTATGGAGAACTCGTCAGCTGAGGTGCCGTCTATCGAGTTAACTACAGACGGATAGGAACCGTCGGCAGGCGATATTATAGCCGATGTCGGCGCGACTATATCATAGGTAAAACTTATCTCAGCGCTTATTTTAGAGTTAAAACTGCCGGCGCCGTCATTTATATCATCGTATGCCCGCGCGGCAGCTTTATAAGTTACCGCATGTTCCCATGCCGGATTATTTGCCAGCGACCAGTCGGGGTCGGAATAGGACGATGTTGACCAGATTATTCCCGAAACCCAGGTTGACTGGTATATATCCCAGTAGTAGTTATCCGAAGTCCTCTGAAGATAAAGCTCGGCTGATCTTATTCCTGCGCCAGGAGAATCAGTTGCCGTGCCCGCTACCTGGGCAATTGAATTTGTATAACTCCCGTCAGTGGGGACAGTGACCATTACTGCGGGGTCTGTTAAATCCATTATAAAGTTTTTAAAATTGTCATTATCAAGTTCGTAGCCCGGTTCATACCCCATGTCATCGCTGTGGCCTCTGGCTGTAACTTTGTAATTAATTCCGTCTGTCCATGCATCTGTATCGATAGACATTGACCACGGAGCGCCGCCGCCTGCAACAACTTTATTGTTCCACATAAATGTCGTTGAAGATTCCCATAAACCCGCAGACTGGTCCCAGCCCTGATAGTCCGTAAATCTCTGTAGCTTTACATCTACATCGTCGGAATAATCGGCCGTTCCCGCTATAGAAATAAGCCCGTTTGCTTCATAGTTATAGTAACTGCCCTCCTTGGGAGTAGTTAAAACCACTTCCGGCATGTTGCCCTGAAAGAAAAAGGCTTTCGTTGAAACTATTACTTCTTCATTTGATGCTTTATCTATTGCTTTAGCGTAAAATATATGCCTCTCGTCATCTACCGGATTTTTCCAGTTAATAGAAGTAGCCCACTGCCACGACGACGCGCCGGTCGGATTTGTAAAATCCACACTTTCATTGCTCCAGGTAATAGCTCCTACCCAGCCGGATCCGGTCCAGTACTGGTCCGGGTTCTGAGTGGTATTTTGAAGCGCCACTACAACGCTGGCCGGTTCGCCGGGAACCGTATCGGTAGAAGTTCCGGTGAAATTTGCCGGGAACGAATCCTTATTGTAATGAGTGTCTGCCACGGGTGTTGTAATCGTAGAAGTCGGATGAGAAATATCATAAGTGAAAGTTGCAATATCAACGACATCATTGCCTGCTTTATCCCATACTTTTGATTCT
>JAQICQ010000167.1 GCA_027858455.1 Elusimicrobiota bacterium
GCATATAAAACTGTAAAGACTCATAAATGAAAAGAAGATGCTCCCGGGAAGAGGGTGGTACAAAAGGTAGAGCTTAAATATTACCGGAGTCGTTACAATAATTGTCGTGGCAAAAAGAGCGATTTTCCTGTGAAAAAATTTCCTGGTCATTGAATAGACCGAAATTGCTATAAGAAAAATAAAAAGAAAAGATATAAGCCCGGCAACTTTAAAATTGCTTATTAATAACCCCAGAGTGTAGAGCATGACCATCCCCGGCGAAAATACAGATGTGTAATTATAAGGGATATCATATACTCTGCCTTCGGCAATATAATTTTTAGCCGCAGCCAGCGGAACAGAAAGGCTGTAGCTGTCGGTAGGCGGTGAAACAGAACTTATAAAAGAAGCGCCCAGCCCTGTTATCAGTATTATTAAAAAAACCGCTCCTATGAAAGAGAACCTGTTTCCTGAATGCTCTTTCCATTTTCCGACTCCCGTAGAAATCCACTTATATATATCTTTTACGGTAAATCCTATCACCAGAACAAGCATTATATACCCGTAAACAGGTTTAAGCAGGCCGGCTACCCCCATAATGACCATGATAAAGTAAAGTATCCCCAGACCCAGCCCCAGGGATACGCTGATATCTTCAAGGAAAGTAACTGTCTCCACCTTGAGCATATTTTTAACTTTAGTCCCTGCGCCAAGAGCGGCAGATACTATAAATACCCAGCCGGCTACAGACGCTACCATATATCCCAGGGGAAAAGGGTTCTTAGCAAAATAAACATAGAGTATCACCGCCGCCCAGAGGAAAAAAATATAATATTTGAATTTCTTAAGAATATCAGTATAAGTATCCATAATTTACCCTATCTCACCTATTTTTATATCCAGTTTTGCAAAATCATTGAAATTTGCATTTTTTATTGTTTTTTCCATTTTTTTCCATACAGTTCCTCTCTTAATCTTGTCTGTACTGAAGCGCTTCGGTAACATGCGTTGTATTTATAGTTTCTTTTCCGTCTAAATCAGCTATAGTTTGGGATACTTTTATAATCTTGTTGTAGCTCCTGACAGAAAGTCCGAACTTATCAAGCGCCCGGTTCATAAGCTTTTTTGCCTCCGGCTTAATATCTGTATATTTCTGAATATCCCTGGATTTCATATCGGCATTAGAAAATATTTTGGTGTCATTTCTAAATCGCTCCGACTGTCTAAAGCGGGCTGACTCCACACTTTTTCTTATGATATCTGATTTTTCGCCGCTTTTAATGCTTTCCATATCCTTTTTCTTTACACGGGGCACCCTTATATGTATATCTATTCTGTCAAGTATCGGTCCGGATATTTTACTGTTGTATCTGAGGATATCATTTGAAGTGCACCGGCATTCCTTGAGAGGCACCCCGTAATATCCGCAGGGACAAGGGTTCATGGCGGCAATTAAAGAAAAGTTTGCCGGATAGGTAACCGTATCGGCCGCACGGGAAACTGTGATTTCACCGTCCTCAAGAGGCTGTCTCAGTACCTCTATCACACTTCTTTTAAATTCCGGAAATTCATCGAGAAAAAGAACCCCCCTGTGGGCAAGAGATATTTCACCGGGGTGCGGTATGCTTCCGCCCCCCACTAAAGCAACATCGCTTATGGTGTGATGGGGCGTTCTAAACGGCCTTGTTGCGTTTAATCCCTGACTTTCTTTCATATTCCCTGTCACCGACTTTATCATAGTTACTTCTATAGCTTCGGGGACGGTTAAATGCGGTAAAATCGTTACAAACCTTTTTGCCAGCATAGTCTTTCCCGCCCCCGGCGGCCCGGTCATCAAAAGATTATGCCCTCCGGCAGCTGCTACCTGCATTGCCCTCTTGGCAAAATACTGCCCTTTTATATCAGCAAAATCTATATTATATTTTGAATAAGTTTTAAATTCTTCTTCTATATTAACTGAAAAAGGTTCAATATCCTCTTTTCCGGTAAGATAATCAACCGCATGCCTCAAACTATGTATTGGAATAACCCGTATCCCCTCAACAACAGCGGCTTCTTTTTTGTTGCTTTCCGGAACAAGTATTTCCCGATAACCGTATTTTTTTAACCGCATAGCGATAGGAAGCACCCCCGGCACCCGGCGGAGATGACCGTCAAGAGAAAGTTCACCTACACATATTGTCTTTTTCATTTTTTCTTTATCTTTTATTCGGCCGGTGGCGGTAAGTATCCCCAGGGCAATTGGAAAATCAAAAGACGAGCCTTCTTTTTTTATATCAGCGGGAGCAAGGTTGACGGTTATTTTTTTAACCGGAAAGTCATAACCGGAATTTTTTATTGCCGCGTTTATCCTGTTCTTGCTTTCTTTTACAGCTTTATCGGGCAGGCCTACTGTTGAATAGGAAGGAAGCCCTTTTCTTATGTCCACTTCTATGGATATGGGCTTTGCCGATATGCCGGTTACGGAAAAACTTTTTCCTAAACTTACACTCATATTAGTTTTTTACCATATAATACAGGGTTATGTCAATATATATAGGTTATGAAATTTAAAATGTCTTTTTTGTCCGGAGCTGCGGCGGAAGAAACCGGCTGACAGCCGGAAAAAAGAAAAAAATATTTTAAGTATTC
>JAQICQ010000175.1 GCA_027858455.1 Elusimicrobiota bacterium
AGTTAAAAATATTTCAGGATCCGGTTTCCCTTTTAATTTTCTGTTGCCGTCCACCACTGTGCCTAAAAGCTCAAATATCTCTATCTTTTTAAGAATATAGGTACAGTTCTTAGAGGAAGAAATAACCGCCGTCGGTATTTTTTCTTTTGCTAATTCCCTGATTAATGCTGCGGTAGATTCATAGACCGGTATCTTTTCGCTGTCTAATTCCTCCCGGAAATAGATCTGTTTTTTTTCGGCCGCTTTTCTTAATCCTTTTTCGTCCAAATCCCCTAAAACCGCCCGCGCGCCATCCATCCGTGGAATGCCGTCAACTTTATTTTTATAATCTTCAAAAGTAAAATCCTTGCCGTACTCATTAAACATTTTCTGCCATGCTTTAAAATGCAAAGGCACCGTATCTACAACTATTCCGTCAAGATCAAAAATTACTGCTTTGGCCATTGAAACCTCCTGTTAAAATTCCGTCCGTTGATTTATATTATACACTCTTTCGGGATATGTCAATATCATAAGTAAATACATTGACAAATGAAATAATTTGTGCTTTAATTACATGATAATGAAATTTCTTAAAAAATATCTCACATTACTATGAATAAAAATTATTTTAATAAATATTTATCACAGGATGCTTCTTTCCACATTTCCGAGGATTCTTTCTCTAAGGACCTGTTAAATGTCAACGAGTCAGTATTTACGCTCGGAAACGGATTTTTAGGTTCTAGGGGGGTTTTTGAAGAAAACCCGAAAGTATGCAATCCCGGAACATTTATACAGGGTTTATACGATAAATCCGGAGCACAGGTAGAAGAAATAATAAACCTCCCCAATCCCATAAATCTAATTATATCCGTTGAAGGCGAAAAATTTGATATTTCAACCATGGAAGTTCTGAATCACAAAAGAACACTTGATATGAAAAACAATTTACTTATCCGGAAGACCCGCTTTAAAGACGCAAAAGGGAGAGAATACCTCTATCAGTCGCTGAGATTTTTTTCTATGACCCGCCCCCACATAGGAGTCATGCGAACATCCCTTAAGCTCTTAAAAGGAAAAGCCAACCTTACCTCAATAGACCGCCTGGACGACTCCGTTTATAACAGCGGCGGCAATATGATACCGCGGCGGCGCCATTACAACCCTTTAAAGGTAACAAACAAAGGCGGTTTTAGCTATATTGAGTTCCGGACAAATACCCATAAACACCATATAGGTTACTGCACATATAAATCAATAACTTTAAATAACAAGACCATAAAACATAACGGGAAAATTTTTGAATTTTCTCTGAAAGGCGGCGGGGAGATAACTTTTAATAAGATTTTTTCCATCTATACGTCAAATGACTGCCGGGCGGAAAAAATATCGGCTAATGCCGAAACCGAACTCAAAGATGCTGTATCTCTGGGATTTAACGGTTTGCTTAAAGAACACCTCAAAAGATTTTCTGAAAAATGGGAAAATGCAGATATAAAGATATCGGGCAGTATAGAAAATCAGAGGGCAATAAGATTTAACATATACCATCTTCTTATAGCGGCAACAGAAGAATTTGCTTCATCCAGCATAGGCGCCAGAACTTTAAGCGGTCAGGGATACCGCGGTCATATCTTCTGGGATACCGAAATATATATTTTGCCTTTTTTTATCTTTACACAACCCGAAACCGCAAGAAATATGCTTTTATTTAGATATAACACTCTATCCCAGGCAAAGGACAGAGCCCGCGACAGAGGGTTTTCCGGAGCGATGTATCCCTGGGAATCTACTGTTTCCGGGCACGAACAGACACCCCGTTACGCCAAAACAGTAGACGGCAGCATCGGGGAAGTAACAACTCAGGATTTTGAACACCACATAACCGCCGATGTCGCTTATTCAATATACCAGTACTACAATATAACCGGAGACAAAAAATTCATCTACAGCTACGGCGCTGAAATTATTTTTGAAACCGCAAAATTCTGGGCAAGCCGCGCTGAGTATAGCGAAAAAGACAGCCTTTATCATATAAATAACATTACCGGCCCCGACGAATTTCATGTAGATGTAACAGACAATGCCTATACAAACTATATGGCCGGCTGGAACCTTAAGTACGCTGCAGAACTTTACGAACAATTAAAAAATACAAAAACAATAAAAAAATTAACTAAAAAAATCAAAGTTAACAATAAAACCGCTTCCAGCTGGAAAGATATAGGTGAAAAGATTGCCCTCTCCAGGTCAGCCACCTATGATATCATAAATCAGTTTAACGGTTATTTGCGCAAGAAAGACTACAAAGCGCGCAACTATGACATGAATTTTCTCCCCGAAATACCCCGTTACTACGAATATATCGGGCTGGAAAAGACACGGATGATAAAACAGCCCGATGTGCTGGCGCTCTTTCATCTCTTTCCTGATAATTTCTCATTTAAAGAAAAACTCCTTAATTACAACTACTATATTTACCGAACTATCCATAAATCTTCTCTCTCCTACTGTTTTCATTCAATACTGGCCGCTGAGCTTGAAGATTCTTTAAGGGCGTATATTTTTTTCCGCGCTGCGGCTTTTATTGATCTTGAAGATATTGCCGGAAATACAGATGAAGGGATACACGCAGCAAGCCTGGGCGGAGTATGGCAAGCCTTAATTTTCGGGTTTGCCGGATTAAGGGCGAATAAAGATGGTTTAAAGATACGGCCCAGGCTTCCCGGCACCATAACAAATATTAAATTTTCTATATATTACCAAAAAACACAGTACCTCTTAAAAATATCTAACAAAAAAATTATGATAAAAATAATAGAGGACAAGAAGTCCAAAATAAATAAAAAAGAAAAAATAATTATAAACGGTAAAAAAATTACGCTAAAAACAGATACCTTTAAGAATATAACTTTTAAGGAGGATAGAGTTAAAATGATTTACGCAAAAGATATCATGAAGGACGAAAACTTCGTCACTACCGGAGAAAACAGCTCCCTCAAAGAGGTAGGGAAACTTATAATTAAAAATAAGGCATCTAGCATACCTATCGTTGACGGGGATAATACTTTAAAAGGCATAGTATCGGAGACCATAATAATTGAAGCGACCTCGGAGAAAAACTGCAGCAGATTAAAAGTATCGGATATTATGGAAAAAGATGTAGTAACTATAAATTATGAAGATTCTATAGAAAAAATAACCGAAGTATTTACAGACCACCCCTACCGGCGGCTGCCGGTTATAAAGGATAAAAAAGTTATGGGAGTTATAACCAGAAAAGATATTATCGCCGACTTTTTAGGCGGATACTATTAAGAAAAGATGTTTATTTCATTCTTAAACCCTCAGGGTAATTTTGACTCAAAAGACAGCCGATGGGCTTCCCATCCGGATTTCGGGGGACAGCTTGTTTATGTAAAAGAACTGGCCCTTGAAATGGCGGCTCTCGGCCATAAAGTGGACATCGTCACCCGGCAAATTAAAGACAACGCCTGGGCCGAATTTAAAGACAACACAGACAGCTATCCCGAAATGGACAATATCCGTATTGTCCGAATTGATTTCGGGCCGGATAAATTTCTCAACAAAGAAGAATTGTGGCCGTATATCTGCCCGGAATATGTAGAAAAACTTATAACATTATATAAAAAAGAAGGACATCTTCCTGATTTTATAACATCCCATTACGGAGACGGGGGCCTGGCGGCGGCGTATTTCAATAAAAAGACCGGGGTTCCCTATACTTTCACCGCCCACTCGCTGGGCGCCCAGAAGATGGACAAGCTGAAGGTTGCTAAATATAATATCGAAAAATATAACAACCTCTATAATTTCAGCTGCCGTCTTATAGCAGAAAGGATAAGCATGAACAGAGCTTTTAAAGTCATTACAAGCACTTCCCAGGAACGCTTCAGCCAGTATACCCATACTGCTTACAGCGAAGCTATAGTCCCGGGAAACGACGACAAATTCTCTGTAATTCCGCCGGGAGTCTCTTTGCGGGTATTTGACAAGGAAGATATACTGGGCAGAGACAAAAACTTAGACGCGCTGATAGAAAAAAAACTCACCCGGGATCTTCAAAAAGACAGGGTCAAACTCCCTTCTGTGATTTCCTCAAGCCGCCTTGACCCCAAAAAAAATATTGCAGGCATCATAAACGCCTACGGACGAAGCAATGCCCTTCAAGAAACATCCAACCTGGTAATAATTACCCAGGGCAACGACAACCCTTTGAAAAACTACCAGCAGATTTCCGAAGGAAAAAAACAGGATGTTTTAAAAGACCTTCTTTACCTTATCGACCGCTATAACCTTCGGGGAAAAGTATCTATGTTTTCAATCCAAAACCAGAAAGACCTTTCGGCAATGTATCGGTATTTTGCTTCTACCGGTTCTGTCTTTTGCCTGGCGGCACTGTATGAGCCATTCGGCCTGGCACCCCTGGAAGCTATGGCCTGCGGCCTGCCTGTTGTAACCACAAAATTCGGCGGCCCGGGGGAAAGCCTCAGGGAAAAAGGCGAAGATTACGGGATTCTGGTAGATCCGAATTCTCCCGATGAAACAGCCGGCGGTCTATATAAAATAGTTTCGTCAAAAAAAGTGTGGGAGGATTTTTCTAAAAGGGGCTATAAACGTATCCTGGATAAATATACATGGAGATGCACGGCCCAAGCTTATCTTGAAATTATCAAAAAACAGAGAAAAGCAAAAATTCAGGCATCCCCATTTAAAATAGATATCAACCAATATTTTATCAATCCGGAAAAACACCCCCGCCCTTCGCTTAAAGTTCTTAAAAAGCTCTACCTTGAATACGATATTCTCGCTATCGGAGAGACCTTTGTTGATTTCATATCGAACGATATAACAAACTCTCTGCTGGATTCAGACACCTTTACAAAATATCCGGGGGGCAACCCGGCCTATGTCGCGGTCTATTCTTCAAAACTCAGCAAAAAATCAATACTTATCACCAAACTCGGGAACGGCCATTTCGGAGAATTTTTAATAAGAAAATTTCAGGAATACGGGGTCTGCACGGAACATATATCTTTCACAGGAACTGCCGATACTTCCGTAACTTTTTTAACACGCACCCCGACTACCCCCGATTTTCAGAGTATGCATTCCGCCGACAGCAAACTTAGCATCGGTGATGTAAACCCGCTGCTTATAGAAGACACAAAAGTAGTCCACTCTTCTCTTTCCTCGCTGGTAAAAGAGCCGGCACGCTCTGCTGTCAGAAAAGCTTTCAGGCTGGGCAAAAGCCAGGATAAAATACTTACCCTGGAACCTAACTACCATCCCCGGATATGGAATGACCGTGAAGAAGCAAAAGAAATTCTCGCTCAGCTTTGCGACGGCATTACATTTGCTTTTCCCTCTCTTTCAAATGCCCGTCATCTTTTTGACTATAATATGGAAGAAAACGAACTAAAGAAACTAACTATAGAAACATTTCACGGATGGGGAGCAAAAACAGTTGTATTTACCGCTAAAGGCCGGTATATTGAAATATCCACAGGAAAACACAAAAAAAACATCGTAATAAATAAGCTTAAACAAGCTAATATAGCTGACTATTCAGGGGGCGGCTCGGCTTAGATTTCCGGTTTTATAGTTGCCTATCTGGAGAAAATGCCGCTCAAGAAATGACCGCTCTTAGGGAACGAAGTATCCCATACCGCATAAACATCA
>JAQICQ010000185.1 GCA_027858455.1 Elusimicrobiota bacterium
AAACTATAAATATGAGCCACCAGTCCCCCCCGTCCATCTCATTAAAACTTAAATAAAAAGAATAAAAAAATTTAGCAGAAACAAATCCGTTATTATAGTTACATGAATTGTAACATAAAAAAGGGAAAAATGATCTCTAAAATAACGCGTTTCTAGCGCTGCCCCTGCAACAGCACCCTAAAATACCGGCGCCGGATAAGCCTACCCCTAATCTCGAGTCCGAGGGAAGAAAAGAAACTTAATTCTTACATTTTAAACAGCATTTCCGCATAAGAAGGAAGGGGCCATATATTCTTTGGAAGAAGACCTTCAAGTTCATCAACAGGTTTTCTTAAATTATCCATGTTTTCTTTTATATTAAATGTATCTCCCTTTTCAACGGAACTTTTTAAGCTGATTATGCTGCGGCTTACTTTTTCAGAAAGTTCTGATATATAACTGAGAAGTTTTTTTGCATTTTCGGCGCTATTACCCGCCTCAGCAACATTATTTACCGTCGCCGCTAATTTATTCTGATAATTTAAGATTTCCGGCAGTATTATTGTCCGGGTCATATCAAGCGCAACTTCTGCTTCTATACGGATCGTCATTTCATACTGCTCTTTATAAATCTCATATCTGGCCTCAAGCTCCCGGGGAGAAAGGACGCCGGTCTTTTTAAAAAGTTCAATAACTTCCGGCTCTTTATTGACCTCCAGCGCCTCCGCCGTAGATTTATAATCGGGCAGGCCCCGCTTTTTAGCCTCTTTTTTCCAATCGTCGCTGTAATTATCCCCGTCAAAAAGAACTCTTTTGTGTTTTTTTATCTTTTCCTGAAAAATATCAATGAGAATTTCGTCAAATTTATCTTTCCCCTTAAGACGGCTCTTGATATCATCGCATATCCCCTCTAATGAATCAGCCAGAATCATATTAATAGCAGTGCATGGGTCGGCGCAGTTCTGGTTAGACCCTACCGTCCTGAACTCAAATTTATCTCCGGTAAATGCAAACGGAGAAGTCCGGTTTCTGTCGGTTACATCTTTCATCAGCTCAGGCATTGAATGTGTTTCGGAATTAAAAATTCCTCTTTCTTTGGAACTTTCCAGTGAACCGTTTTCAATCTGGTTTATAATATCAGTCAGCTGACCTCCTAAGAATATTGACATTATCGCCGGAGGAGCCTCGTATCCCCCGAGGCGACGGTCATTGCCGGCAGTAGATACCGAAGCTCTAAGCAGTCCTGCGTATTTATCTATACCTGTCATCAGGGCAATTATTACCGTAATAAATTTAAGGTTTTCATGAGGCGTTTTGCCGGGATTCAGCCAGTTTTTTCCGTCGGGTCCCACCAGCGCCCAGTTGTTGTGTTTTCCCGAACCGTTTACTCCCGCAAAAGGTTTCTCGTGAAGAAGGCATTTAAGGCCGTGACGGCCGGCTACCTGATGCAATAATTCCATTGTAAGCATGTTGTGGTCAACCGCAAGATTTAATTCTTCATAAACAGGCACAATTTCAAACTGGCCCGGGCATACTTCGTTATGGCGGGTCTTAGCCGGAATTCCCAGCTCCCACATAGCCCTGTCTAAATCATCCATAAAATCAACTACCCGGGATTTTATCGCGCCAAAATAATGGTCATTCATCTGCTGGTGTTTTGCCGGCTCCCTTCCAAAGAGAGTCCGGGAAGTCTGGAGGAGGTCTATGCGATCGTTATAATATTTTCTGTCTATGAGAAAATATTCCTGTTCGGCGCCGAGGGTAGTATATATCCTGCCGTCGCCTTTAATATTAAAAATGCCGGACAGCCGTTTTACCTGTTTGGATAAAAAATTTATTGACCTTAAAAGCGGGGTCTTCTTATCAAGAGCTTCGCCGTTATACGAATAAAACGCCGTCGGGATGCAGAGAGTCGCGCCCCTTTTTGACCTTTTTATAAAAGCCGGGCTTGACGGATCCCAGGCCGTATACCCCCGGGCCTCAAATGTCGCCCTTAACCCTCCCGATGGCAGACTTGAAGCGTCCGGCTCGCCCTGTATAAGCTCGGTGCCTGAGAAATTCATAATAACACCGCCTTCTTTATCCGGATAGATAAAAGAATCATGTTTTTCGGCGGTAGTGCCTGTCAGGGGTAAAAACCAGTGGGTAAAATGGGTGGCTCCGTTAGAGACAGCCCAGTTTTTCATTGCATCGGCGACTTCGTCTGATATTCCGGCAGATATTGGTTTTCCTTCCCGGACGGTATTTATAAGCGACTTATATGCTTTTTCCGAGAGGAAATCCCTCATATTTTTCATACTGAAAACATTTTTACCGTAAATATCCTGAATAGAATCTTTGCTGAACTCTTCTTTATCGGACATATATGAGTTTCCTCCTTTTTACATCATTACAAAATAATTTTTGTTTTTCTAAACCACTCCCTGGTCATACATTGCTTTTGCTACTTTTAAAAATCCCGCGATATTAGCCCCTGCGAGATAATCGCCTTTTTTCCCATAGATCTCGGCGGCCTCAAGCGATACATCATGTATGGTTTTCATGATTACATCAAGTTTTTTGTCAACTTCTTTTCTTGTCCAGACCGCTCCCAACTTGTTCTGACTCATTTCCAGCCCGGATACGGCAACGCCTCCGGCATTTGCAGCTTTAGCGGGACCGTAAAGAATCTTGTTCTCCCTGTAAATATTTACAGCTTCTTCGGTAGAAGGCATATTTGCTCCTTCTGCTACGCAGATACAGCCGCTTTCTACAAGAGCGCGCGCAAAGTCACCGTTAATTTCATTCTGGGTGGCACAGGGCAGAGCTATATCAATCTTGATACCCTCTTCTTTTATTGCCTCCCATACATTTGTCCCCATCAGGCATACTGAGTTATTATACTCGTCGGCGTATTCTTTAATCCTGCCTCTTTCAATGTTTTTTAACCGCATTACATAGTCAAGTTTTTCCCGGTCAATTCCTTCTTTGTCAATTATTGTTGCCTGTGAATC
>JAQICQ010000078.1 GCA_027858455.1 Elusimicrobiota bacterium
CTTATACAGGAGACCATATTTATCTGCAAATTTATAGTAAGAGTCCTAAAATTCCACCGACATTCCGAGATAAAATTTTAGAGTTGTTCCTAATTTAATTATAAGAAATATTTTTGCAAAGAATGTTTTTCCCGTCTCCAATTGTTTTTTACCTTTAACACGCAAAAGTAATATTTGAAACTAAAAAACTCAATAGAATATATTCTTTACATATTTGGGCTAATCTCTAAAATTTAACAGAAATGCCTCCGTTAATACTTCTTAGGGCGGCGGGATAATAAGTTCCGGAGTAAGCGCTTTCGCAGTATTGTTTGTTCCCTATATTTTTTCCGGTGAGAAAGATAGTTTCATTATCAAACGTTTTTACAATTTTCATATCAACAACGCCGTAACCCGCGAGTTTATCTTCTTGGACATAGTCGCTTCCGAAAAATCTGTCGCTTATTCCGTTTGCGCTCAAGTTTATTTTTAGATTTTCGACAGGCCTAATTCCTATTTTTATACCACATTTATGTTTCGGGACAAGAGGTATAGTTTTTCCCTTGTAAACTCCGGATTCAAATTCTCCCAGCGTATATGAATAAGCCAATGACAGATCCAGTATTTTACCGATAGCAGCTCCGAAATTTAATTCCGCGCCTTTTCTTAGTGTGGAAGAAGGATAATTCTCATTCATCCATGTCTCATTATTGTAGTAAATTTCATCCTTGCTTTTATTGCGAAATATAGAAATTGAAGCGTTGATTTTATCATCCCGGTATTTTAAACCTACTTCTCCTTCGGTGTTTTTTTGCGGAAGAAGCGCCGAATTATAGGTTCCCCAAGATAGATACTCGTCGCTGCGGGGCAATCTGAAAGCTTTGGATAAACGCAGGTAGAAATTAATCTGTGACGTTGCGAGAAAACTACTCCCTATATTCAACGCATTCAGGTTTTCGGTATTCGTATAGATTTTATCCGACGATTCGTCATCGATAGTTTGACGGAAATTTTCCCTTCTTCCGCTTATATCAATTAACACAGGATGAAAGTTTAAACCTATTTTAAGAAAGCCCGCCGCGTTTTTCCTTTTTACGTTCTGGTCGTCATTTGCCGGCGTAGGGGTTAGATCCTGATTAACGGGGTTGACTTTATAAAAAGTGTCATAAACTTCTCCTCCCGCGAGCGTTGTAAATTTCTCGCTTGAATAGCGGAATTTTTGCTCTCCCGAAAGAGTGCGTGTATAATGATTTTTATAGCTAAACCATGAATCCATAAAACTTAAAACGTCTCGTTTCGTAAAAGCAATATCCGTCGTGCCGTCGATCTTTCCGATATCGTAATCAGTGCTTAAAATGGAATGTAAATCGCTTGTTTTGCCGTAATCTTCGGGTGTGTAAGTTTTTTTCAAATTACTGCTCTTCCAATCGTCTTCTGTTATGGAGCCGGGCAATCCGTATTTGCCCTGATGCGTTTGTAAAAACAGACTCCACGGGAGAGAGCTCTTTTTGTTTTCGATTTGGCCCAACATATTAAGAGATTTAACCTGACTGTTACCGCGAAAACCCTGATTGAACCTGCGGGAAAAATTTAACGAAAAAATTGTGTCTCCGTTGCGGCCGTTAATGCCTAATAAAGAATTAAATCCCCTGAAATTCGAATAGGAGAACTTTATTCTTTTTCCGCTTTTAGACGGCTTCCGCGTAATAATATTTATCACGCCACCGGTTGCTCCGTCACCGTAAAGCGAGCTCATTCCGCCGCGTATTATTTCCACTCTTTCGACATCGGAGAGGGGAATCTGACTTAAATCAACACTTGCTATATCGGGATGAATTATTTTTTTCCCGTTGATTAAAATTACGCAATTGCGGTCAGAGGCTTCGCCGTAACCTCTTATATCGACGCTTGATTTTGCTTTGTTGCCCGTCACATCCGAAATAAAAATTCCCGCTTCCGTTTTCAAAAGTTCGGCGAGGTCGTCTGCCGAAGAATTTTCGATATCGTTTCTGTCGATTGCCGTTATGCTGCCGGGCGATTTAAAAATTCCCGTTTTTCGTCCTTTTTCCGGTGTCACAACCACCGTACCTAAATCCCCCATGTAATCCAAAGCAAATCCTCTGCTCCATATTAAACCTAATAACAATACCGTTAATTTTAGTTTCTTCATTTTATTCTCCTTTCCATACAGGGACGTGGCAGGACAAACCTGTGACCCCTTACATTATCTACACTTATTTTTTCTTCATACAGCTCTGAAAGAACTTTCTTGTTTATTACCTCGTTTACAGCACCATTTTTAAATATTTCGCCTTTTGTTAAGACGATTATATTATCGCAGTAAAGCGACGCCAGATTTAAATCATGGAGCACCGCTACAATAGTTTTTTTATCATTTTTTAATTGCGCAAGAATTTTAAATATTACTTTTACGAAATTTATATCCAGGTGGGCTGCGGGTTCGTCAAGAGCCATAATTTCAGCATCCTGACATATTGCCCGGGAAATTAAAACTCTCTTTAACTCCCCGCTGGAAAGTTCGGTAACTTTTTTGTTTTTAAATCCGGCGCAGCCGGTAAGTTTCAATGCCCCGGCAGCCTTCATATAATCAGCCGGTCTTTCAGAACTGAGTCTTTTTATATAGGGATTTCTTCCCATAAGAACAATTTCTTCAACAGTAAACGGAAATTTTATATAAGCTTCCGAAGAGACAAAAGAAATTAGCCTGCCTCTTTCTTTCGGACGGTAATTTTTTAGATTTCTACCTTTTATTATTACATCTCCGTTTTCGGAAGGCAGATATCCGGCGAGAGTCTTAAGCAAAGTGGACTTGCCGCTGCCGTTTGGGCCTATAATTCCGGTAATTGTCCCTGCATAAAGGCGGCAATTTATTTCTTTAAGATGAAACCCCCCCTTGTAGCCACTGCTTAGATTTTTAATTCTTACAGTCATAATTTTTTAATCAGCAGATATATAAAAAACGGCGCTCCGGCAAAAGCTGTTATTACACCTACCGGCAATTCTATCGGAACCATAACCGACCTTGCCAGGCCGTCGCAAAGAACTAAAAATCCCGCTCCCGCAAGCGCCGAGACCGGTAAAAGCCGGCGGTGAGAAGCCCCTATTGTCAATCTGACAACATGCGGTATTATAAGCCCGACAAAACCTATTATACCCGATGCGGCTACACATCCGGCTACAGCAATGCTCGATAAAACAAGCATTATCTTTCCCGTACGCTCCGCGTCAACCCCCAAATAAGCGGCATCAAGATCTCCCAGGCTTAAAATATCCAGCTCCCGGTGAAAAAACTGCGCTGCGATAATAACCGGAAGAACTATACCCGATACCCACCACAACGTATCCCATCCGGCGCCGGTAAGACTGCCCATGAGAAAAAAAAGTCTTCCGTACGCTGTCTCTCTGTTTAAAACCATCAACAATAATGTCGCCGCTGAAAAAAGAGAGGTCACGGCAACTCCGGCAAGTATTAAAGTCTGGGGGGATTTTCTCGAAGAAAAAGAAGAAATATTATAGACAAGCATTACAGCTCCTAT
>JAQICQ010000190.1 GCA_027858455.1 Elusimicrobiota bacterium
ACTTATTCTTATGTTTGGAGTGTGTTGAACAAATTTCAAGATGATGGACTTCTTAATAGGCGTAATGCAGCCGATAGTTCTTTTTTTAAAGCAAATTTAAATAATGAGATGATGTTAAAAGTATTTGAGATGTTTGAGATGGAAAGAAAAAAAGTTTTCTTTGAGAAAAATAAAAGTATTTCCAGGCTTATTGATAAGTTTACAATTAATATATTAAATGAATCCAAAAAACAAATACAGTTAATCATTCTTTATGGTTCTGTGGCACGGGAGAAATGGACAAAAGAAAGCGATATAGATATTTTGCTTGTATCCGCTCAAGATGATAATAAACTTACTTCAATAGTAAAGAAGGCAAAAGAAGAGGTTTCATCATTAATAGAAATCAGTGCGATAACTACGGATATAACAAAATTTTCAGATGGAATGAAAAAACAAACCGAATTTTATAAAAGTATCATTAAAGATAGAATAATACTTTATAATGAGTATTTATTCTGGAGGATAATAGCAGAAGGAGAAAATTAAATGGCAAAAGATTTAAACAAAAATCTTGAACAGTGTTTTAATAAAGGTGGATTAAGAAATATCCAAGCTGATCCTAAGTCAATTCGGCGTCATTTAGATAAAGCTTCGAGTAATCTAAAAGCCATGGACATAATGTTTGATAATCAAAAGTATGATTGGACGATAGTCTGCGGTTATTATGCTATGTACCATGCAGTTTTAGCAGCACTAATTAAAATAGGAATTTGTGCAACTAAACATTTCTGTGCAATATCTGCATTTAATAAATTCTATATTTATAGAAAGGATGCAGATAAAAAATATATTGAGTATCTTAACAGGGCTAAAGAGCTTGAAGAAAAATACTCCGAGACATTAGAACATGCACAAACTGACAGAGTTAGTGACCAATATGGTGTTCAAATTATTACTAATGATGATGCGGAATGGATAATTGAAGAAGCTAAAGATTTTGTGCTAAAGATTGAGGAAATTCTTGCGAATTAAGTATAACTTAAATTTGACAAAAAGGATTACAACTAATTAAATATAAATTATGAATAAAAAATCTATAGCATTAATTACAGTGTCGGATAAAAGCGGATTAAAAGAATTTGCGTTTAAGCTGATTAAGGCCGGCTATACTCTTTTATCGACTGGAGGCACTCAGAAATATTTAAGCCAAAGCGGTATAGAAGCCCTCAAAGTTTCGGAGTATACCGGATTTCCCGAGATACTTGACGGCCGGGTTAAAACGCTTCATCCGAAGATACATGCAGCTCTTCTTGCCCGCTCCGACCAGAGCAAAGAATTAAAAGAAATGGATATACCAAGAATAGACTTAGTTTGCTGCAATCTTTATCCGTTTGAAGAGACACTAAAACAAGATCCCGCGAAGAATGATGCGATAATTGAAAATATAGATATAGGAGGGGTGGCTATAATAAGGGCTGCCGCAAAAAACTATAAAAATGTCATTACCGTAACCTCGCCCGCCCAGTATGATGATGCAGTTAAGAGTTTATCCGACGGAAGTTTTGACGAAGAAAAACGCAAAAGTTATGCAGCGCGGGCTTTCAGGCTTACTTCCGGGTATGACCGTAAAATAGATGAATATTTTACCGGCTCTGATAACGATAGACTTAATGTTAATTTAACTAAGACCATGGAGCTCAGATACGGTGAAAACCCTCATCAGCGCGCCGCGCTTTACGGGGATATACCTTTTGAAAAACTTAGTGGGGATAAAGAGCTTAGTTTTAATAATATATACGATCTTAACGCAGCGGTAAATATAGTTAAAAATTTCACCGAACCCGCAGTTGCTATAATAAAACATGCCGTTCCCTGCGGCGCCGCCGTTGCTGACGATATAGAGAGCGCTTACCGTAAGGCATTAGAGTCAGATTCAATGAGCGCTTTCGGAGGAATAGTTAGTTTAAACCAGCCGCCGTCTGCGGAAACTGCCCGGAAAATTACCGAACATTTTTTTGAAGTTGTCGCGGCCCCGGATTTTCCCAAAGAAGTTTTAAAAATTCTTAAAGGGAAAAAGAATCTAAGGATTATAAAATATAAACCGTTTAAGCAAAAGAAAGATTACCGTAAAGTCGCCGGAGGACTGCTTGTTCAGGACTATGATTCTTTTGATATGAAAGAATGGAAAACCGTAACGCAGAAAAAAGTAACCGATAACCAACTGAAAGACCTGAAGTTTGCCTGGAAAATAGTTCGCTTCCTTCGTTCTAACGCGGTAGCCATAGCCGGAAATCTTCAGACTAAAGGATTAGGGGCGGGTGAGACCGCCCGGGTAGGCGCGGTAGATGTTGCCGTTGCAAAATTACAACAGTTTTTTCCAAAAGAGAACGAAGGGCTTGTTATGGCTTCCGATGCTTTTTTCCCCTTTCCGGACGCGGTTCAAAAAGCCGCTGCAGCCGGGGTGTCGGCAGTAATTCAGCCCGGGGGATCGAAAAATGACGCTAAAGTAATAAAAGAAGCCGATAATTTAGGAATAAGCATGATATTAACAGGACGCAGACATTTTCTCCATTAGGAGGAAAAAGGAGATAAAAATATGACAAAAATTGACAAATTAGAAAAAGAAATTGTGTCTTTGTCGGAACAAAAATATAGTCAATTTAGACATTGGTTTTTAGAACAAGATTGGGATAAATGGGACAAGCAGATTCAAACGGATTCTAAGACCGGTAAATTAGATTCTT
>JAQICQ010000227.1 GCA_027858455.1 Elusimicrobiota bacterium
AGATGTTATAAATAAGATCGCTGAGTTCGAAAGTGTAAGATAAATGTCTTTAGGAATTAAAAAATGAAACTTTACAATAATATAAGAAAAAAAATAGTCGGGAAAGATTTTTCCAGCGGTTTTGTGTCCGGACTTGTGAGAAAGAAAGCATTTAAAAGATTATCGGAAAATTATAACCGGGGTGATAGGATACTTTCCCTGGGTTGCGGCGAAGGGCTCTTTATTGTAAAAATTGCCGGGGAATTGCGTGATGTAAATATTACCGGCGTGGATAATTCAAAAAAAATATTAAAACTTACCGGGCAGAAAATAATATTAAATGAAGCTCATAATATTGTTTTAAAACACGATGATGCGGAAGAACTTTCTCTGGAAAATAATATGTTTGAACATGTTTTTTTTATTAATGCGCTTCATAACCAGATTGATGTAAAAATTGTTAAAAATATATTAAAAGAAATGATAAGAGTATGCGCTCCGGGGGGGTATATCTATTTTGATTTTCGTAACAGCAGAAATTTTATTGTAAAACCTTTTTACAGATTATCTAATATGATTGACAGTTCCCGGCCTGTCCTGAAAATGTATTCAAAAAACCGCATAAAAAATATGCTTAACGAATATAGTTTAAGTGAGATTAATTTTTACTCTCTTGGTTTTAAAACTGATTATTTAGTAGAGGTTAAAAAATGATACCTATATCAGGGACTAAATTTTCGCCGTTCATATTATTTTCAAAGATAACGGATAAAAAATTCAGTAATCAGCTCGCTGATTTTCTCGGGAGAAAAAAATGTTTTCTTTTTTCTTCCGGCGGTGAAGCGTTATATGTGATACTTAAAATATTAAGAAAAAAATCCGGCAAAAATAAAGTAATAATACCGGCATATTGTCCGAATACTGTCTATGTGGCGGCGAAATCAGCCGGTTGCAGGGTTGTTTTCTGTGATATGTCAATAAGCAGTTTTAATATGGATTTAAAACATTTGGAGAAACTTACCGATAGAGATACCCTTGCTGTAATTGCCGTGCATCTTTTTGGAATACCGGAGGAAATGGAAAAAATTAAAAAAATCACACAGGATTCGGGCGCTGTTATAATAGATGATTTTTGCCAGGCTTTCGGCAGTAAGTATAAAGGAAAACATGCGGGAGATTTCGGAGTGGCGTCCGTGCTGTCATTCGGTAAAGGAAAGAATTTTACCACTTTTTCTGGCGGCGCGCTTTTTATTGATGAAAAAGAGTTGATAGAAAAAGTAAATTATATAGTTAATAAATTACCTTCACCCAAATTTAAAAGAAATGTCATGGTTGCGATAAAAATAGCGATTCTCTCAATAGTGTCAAGGCCTTTATTTTACGGAATTTCCTACAGGATTTTGTCAAAATTCAGAGAAATGTCCGCTCCGGATAAGATAAACCTGAAGAAAATGACTAAAATTCAAAAAAGAGTAGGTTCATCATTATATAAAAAAATAAAAGATATATTTATTTACCGAAATAAAACCGGTGCCGTAATTTATGAAATTTTTAAAGGAAATAAAAATTTTATGGTTCCTCTATTAGAAAAGGATAAATATGTGGTTTTCAATAGGGTGCCGCTGATAGTAAAAGATAAAAATAAAAGAGAAAATTTAAGAGCATCATTAATGAAGGCGGGAATTGAAACAAATTATCTTTATAAAAAACCGGTATTTGATTACTATGATATTAAAGTGGACATAAGCAAATATAAAAATGCTATTTATTTAGCAGAGCATGTGATAACTTTACCGTCAAATGTTTTTTTAAAAAGCAGGAGTATAGAAAAAATAAAAAAATGTATTTAAGGAAAATTTTAGTTTTTATATTATTAATTATAGCCGGAATTTCTACCGTTGAACTTCGGGCGATGTATGGGTCGGATCTTACGGCGCATTTAGGAGTAGGTTATACCAGGATGCAAGGGCACAAAGAAAGATATCGGGACTGGCATCCTGATAATAACTTATTTTCGTTATCTGTTCTAATGGGTTTAAATCCTCTATACGGGACCATAATTGATTTTAGGTGGTTTGAGGATGGGAATCCTTATATGCAAAATACTAAACTTTCTACAAGAAGTTTAAGTTTGGGTTTTTACAGGAATTTTTATAAAAATGATAATGCTCGATTTTATGCAGCTGTCTATCCTGGTATCTATAAAGCCCGTTTAAAAGATCACTATCATGATATTTTTAACTTAGATTCTTCTTTCGGCGCAAAAATAACAGTTGGTTTTACCGCTCAGATTAATGAA
>JAQICQ010000012.1 GCA_027858455.1 Elusimicrobiota bacterium
GAACATGGGCAATTTTGTAAAGAGGAAGTTGATGGTTTCCGCGTAATTCATATTCGCAAATGTATTGCTGATGAATATATTTATCCACTTACTTTAAAAACTACTTTCTTTTACGATACAGCAGCTCCGGATGCAGAAGTTACATCTCCTGCGGGGAATTATATCTCTTCAGGAGGAAATATTGAAGGGACAAGCGCCGATCCGACTCTCGGAGAAACAGACAGTGTTTTTGTGAGATTACAGAGAGAAGATAATAATAAATACTGGAAAGTATCAGCTTCTTCCTGGAGTACGGGAGAAGTATGGAATTCTGCGAACCTGTCGGCGGACGGAACATATTGGTATCTAAACAATCCCACCCCTGACTGGGAGGAGATAAGCGATGGTTATGAAGTAAACGTAAAAGCTAAAGATAAAGCTGCAAATTATCAAAGTATATACGACACGGCAACTTTTAAAGCTGATTTTTCCGCTCCTTCTTCCACAATAGCTCTTCCGGCCGAAGGATGGAGCTATGATAATTTACCGGATATTAAAGGTACTTCTTCGGATAATTTTATCGTTAATAAAATAAGAGTGGATATAGAAAGAGTGGGAGCTGGAGATTATCACTGGAATGATTCGGTGTCAACCTGGACAGAGACCGGAGGCAGCGCATACTTCAACGACCAAAATATAGGCGCAGCTTCCAGCTACTGGACATTTTCTGTAAATATACCCACTAATTGCTGGGAAGCAGGTGAGAGTTATATAGTAACGGTACATGCTGTTGACGGCGCTAACGCGGAAGAAGGTACAACCGCTTATAATCAGAAATCGTTTAGTTTTACCGCGCGTCCCACAGTTTTTAAGATGTCTATATCGGCGACCGGCGACCCCGTGGCAGGAGTAAGTTACGATATTACCGGCACTGCCTGGGACGAAAACAATGTTGCCGTAGCCTCTGCTTATAGAGAGCAGGTTCATTTTACAAGTGATGACGGCGCGGCAGTTTTACCCGGGGATTATACTTTTACTACAGGCGATTCAGGTGTGCATAGTTGGACTGTCGCTGACGGTGATGGTATTATGTTTAAAACTGCCGGGTCAAAATATTTAAAGATAGAAGACGCTGACAGCGACCCGAATATATCAACTTCAACTACATATAATGTTCTTCCGGGCGCGATAGATAATTTCTCGCTTACGCTGCTTCCAACAGGTGTAACGGCAGGTTCTGCGGAAGATTTAAAAGTAACGGCAAAAGACGCCTACGGAAATACAAAGACCAACTATGTTTCTACGATAACATTTACCTGGGGAAATGACGGAGACGCGACGGTGGCAGACTACCCGGATCTATATAAATTTGAATCCGGAGATAACGGTGAACATTTATTCTCAAGTTCAATAACATTTAAGACGGCAAATATAGGCGTCGGAAATGCATCAAATAACGGCTGGGATTTCAGAGTTGAGGATTCTGAGGATCCCGGAGTTTACGGTGTAGTTAATAATATTATATGTTCTCCGGGAACCAGAAACAGGTTTGAAGTAACTATGGATACCGGTCCGTGGTCTGCGGGCTTTTCAGGTAAAAAAGCTACAGTGACCGTTGAAGCGCTTGACGCCTATGACAATAGATTATCTACGGGAACAAATCTCTATAATAAGACATATACCAAGACAGTTTCCTTTACTTCTTCGGACGGACAGGCTACATTACCTGCTGATTATGATTTTACTACGGGGCCGGGCGGGGATAACGGATATTATGAATATAATGCTTCGGTAATATTAAAGACCGCCGGGAATCAATCGGTAACCGCCGACGACGGAACCATATCGGGGTCTCAGACCGGTATAGGAGTAAACGCCGGAAATGCTACAGGTTTTAATGTTTCCATGAGCCAAAATGTAGATGCCGGTTCAGCCGAGAATATAACCATAACTGCCGAGGATGATTACGGTAATACCGATACTGATTATACCGGTACGATAGATTTTGACTCAGATAACGGCAACTGGACGGATTCAGGGCTTTATGCGTTTATAGGGTACAATGACGGCTATAAGGAGCTTCCAACCTGGGTTACATTAAAAGAATCAACCTATGAAAATGGAGCTGAATTTCAGGTAGAGGTTTTTGAACAGGGAACTCCCGCAAAGAACGGGTTCCAGAACAATATAGATGTAACCGCGGCGAGCGCTTCAGGATTTCTTGTATCCGGGATAGATGATCCGACGGATGCAGGAGTTAAGAATAGTGTTTCGGTTGAAGTAAATGACTCATACGGCAACAGGGCTCTTGTCTATGACGGTGTTGTTACTTTTACTTCCGATGACGCTTCAGCTACATTTCCGGGTGATCACGAATTTACAACCGATGTTGATCAGGGGAATAAAGTATTTTCTTCAACAGTTGTATTTGAAACTGTGGGACTCTGGTATTTTAAAGCCGAAGATGTTGCGGCCGACGGCAAAGGAGTTGACGGTATAACCGGGCAGCAATCCAATATTGACGTCGATCCAGCCGTGGCGACATCGTTCAGCGTTACGGCGTCCACTAATCAGGTTATAGATGAACAGTTTGATTTTACCGTAACGGCTAAAGATAGTTATGGAAATACCGTTACTGATTATTCGGGAGAAGTGGATTTTTACTCCGATGCTTCGGATTATACCTTTGCACTTGCCGCGTATCAGTTTATGACTTACGGTGCGGGAATTGATGACGGCAGCCATTCTTTTACAGGTACAGACGGCGTAGAGATATCAACTTCGGGTTCTTATTATATAGAGGCAAACGATGCTGTAAACAGTATAGACGGTCAGCAGACAGGTATTTATGTGACGACCCGCCCTGATTCAAAACTGACATTTCCCTCGGATAATGACAATATAAACGCTCTCACACCACCCGCTATTGCGGGAACCCTTTATGATGACGAGGCCATTTCCGAGGTAAAAATAAAAATCCTCAAAGGTTCCGACCAATGGGATGAATCCATCCCCGATTGGGTTTCGTATGAATACTGGAATGATTGTAATGTCTATTCCTCCTCATGGACATACACGGCTACGGAGCCCGGTTGGATATCAGGAGGTAATTTTAAAATTGTTTCAAGAGCGAAAGACAACAAAGATAATTTTGATATAACTCTTACGACAATAACATTTCTCTTTGATAACGATGATCCCGTCACCGTTTTTACCGCTCCCACACAGGACGGGCACAGAAACACCGTTCCGTTCAGAGTTGAAGGAACAGCTCTTGACGAGCCGGCAAATGACTCGGGTCTTGCGCAGTTGAAATTGAGAGTTACGCAAATTCTCACAGACGGCACAACTGAGTACTGGGATGAGTTTACAAAAGATTGGGTGACTACTCCGGTCTGGGTGACCGAGGCGGCCGGAACTTACTGGATTCAAGAAACAACGCCGACCTGGAATGATCCTTCCGATGGTCTTTTTTACAGGATTTACACCTATCACAAGGATTTTGCTACTAACATAGAAAGCACAAAAACTGTAACATTTATTTATGACGAAACAGCGCCGGATTCATATTTAGGGAAACCGGATTCGGCATTTGAAAACGATATAAGTTTGGCCAAAATATGGGGCACTTCTGTTGATCACCCTGATCCTCCTTATTGGAACGCCGGAGTAAATGCCGTCCAGGTCAGGATTTCTTCGGGACCTCTTTACTGGGACGGAAATTCATATGAGAACCTCTCTCCGGCAAATGCCTGGCAGAACGCCGGTATCTGGACTTCTTCATGGACATATACTTCCGTTGCGGGAGCATTTGTAGACGGCTCGTCTTTTACGGTTAACTGCCGCGCGATAGACAATACTACTTCCGACGGAACTTCAAATCCGAATACTGAGACCTCCATATCAACTGCTTCTTTTATTTATGATACTACCGATCCGCAGTCCTGGATGGATATACCCGACGCCGCGCAAACTTATGAGACAATGGATTCAGTTTACGGTACAACTTCGGATGACGCCCCGGGCGATATAAATTATGTAAAGATAAGAATTCAACAGGTTACCGGCGGCAGTTATGATAACGCATACTGGGATTGGAACAGTAATACATGGGAAACTTCGCCCGTTCAGGAATGGTCTGACGCGATAAACCCCTCGGGAGTCAACTGGTCGAAGGATACATCCGGAGTAAGCTGGGAGGCCACCGCATCAGGTGTTGATTATAAGACCTGGGCAGTAGCTTACGATAAAGCGGCAAACAGCGAAACTGTTGATGCCGGAACAAGCTGGACTTTTACCTCGCCTTATCCCCAGACAAGGGTTACAGATCCGGCCGGCCTTTCGATTGACCCTGATTATTATTACGAACCCTCAACCATAGACGGGACCGCTGATGCCTATACCAATGATAATAAAGCTTATGTCATTATCTCTTCGGCGCCGTCTTTCGGGACTTTCTGGGATAATGACACAGAAACCTGGTCGTCAATCCAGTTCAAAATACAGATAGATACCAATCCTTCTGTTTCGTTTCCTGGCTCGTGGCAAGCGACGATATCGACTAATGTATGGCAAAATACAGTGGAGTATAAAGTCTGGTCTACAGGCGAAGGCCCCGCCGGATGGCAGCAGAGCCCTTCGGATTACAGTCAGTATTTCTATATTGACCGCGATAAACCGGATTCATTTCTGCAGGACCCAGCCAACGGGGATCATAAAAACTCCGGGATCGCTACAATTTCAGGAACATCCGAGGATATCTCACCGGGAGAGATGGGGGCCCTACAGCTCCGCATCCAGTACGGAGCAAATTACTATGACGGCGCAAAATGGGTGGGAGTAGCTGATACGTGGCTGAATACAACCGTTAACGACGGCACGTTTGATGAGCAGTCCGAGGACTGGACATGGACGGTTACTTATCCGACAGAGGCATGGAAGAATGAGGGGAGCTACTATATAAGAACGAGAGCTAAAGACAGCGTCCAGCCGACGCCTAATCAGGAGACCTCTTACGGCGTCGCGGATATAGTTGTAGATGATACTCTCCCGACCTCGGCAATAACGGCGCCTTCGACATATTTTTACAAATCGCTGCCGCTTATAAAGGGTACGGGAGAAGATACCTCGCCCGGTATTTGGACAGCATTGACTTTAAGGATCAAGAACAAAGACACGACAAACTACTGGTCAGGCAGCGGATGGGTTCCCGATTCAAATAATTGGCA
>JAQICQ010000093.1 GCA_027858455.1 Elusimicrobiota bacterium
TTTTCAACTTTTCCATAACATTTTAAATTACAAAAACAATTAAGTTTTATGTTGTCCCAAAGTTAATGGACTGGCTTTTATGCAAAGAGCTGCCGTATTGACGGTAAAATCTAAAAAAATTTGCGGGGTATTATATTATAATATTGCGGTCTTTAAGATAAGAACGGCAGGCCTCTACCGAGGTAAAATGATACCCCTGCATACCGTGTCGGCGGGCATTTTCAATGACTCTTATTTTATCATCAATAAGCAGTATTTTTGCCGCAGGAATACCGGTTTCCTTTGCAGGAATATCGTAAAAATTCTGATCGTGTTTTGTATATCCCTTATCGCAGGATATACAGAGATAATTAAAATACCTCATAAAATCATGGAGTTTATCCAGTTCGTATATCCAGTTGGTCTGGTCGGAAAAGATGCCCAGCTGGTAATTATCTATAGTTTCTATAAGCTCAACCATGCCGGCCCTAGGCTGAAAATTATCTAAGTACACATACCGGTATTTTTCAAGATCGTCCGGCACACCGAGTATTTCGGCAATAGACCGCCAGTAATTGTCTTCTGTGGTTTTTCCGGCAGTATAGCCGTTGTCCAGACCTGACAGATATCCGGCAATTTCATACATTTCTTCAAACGGTCTGTCAAAGATATGGGCAAGTTTTAAGATACCAAGCTGAAACCCCTCCGGCGCGATAACTCCCCCGTAGTCAAAAAGAACCATCTTTACATTATCGGAAAGGCTCATAATCCCAGTTCCCTGTCAATGCTTTTCCTGGCCTCTAAAGTTATCTCTATAAATTTCTTTAAAGACAGACCAAGCTTTTCGGAACTCTTTATCTGATCCCTGTCGGCGCCGGTGGCAAACCTTTTCTCGTTAAATCTGCGCATGACAAAATCCGCATCAAGACTCTTTAATTTTTTATCCGGATGCATAAGCGCCGCGGCAACTATAAGCCCGGTAAGCGGGTCAACCGCATAGAGAGCCCTTTCCATTTTGGTTACCGGATCTTTTTTGCCGGCGTGAGCTTTAACGGCATCTATAACCTCCGGGGAAAAACCTTTCTTAGAAAGAATTTCGGCGGATTCCAACCCGTGCCGTTTAAAATTATCTTTTGTCGTTTCATAATCTATATCATGGACAAGCCCCGCCCGGGCCCAGCTTACCTGGTCGCCGTTAAAATGTTCGGCCAGCGCTTTCATTGAAACTTCAGTTGCCAGCATATGTTTTATGAGGTTCTTTGTTTTTATCTTTTCCTTTAAAAGTTTTATTATCTTTTCTCTTTTCATTCTCTTTCCATCTTTTTATCTCCGGCTCTTAAAAGAAAAACAATCCTGTCAACCCAAGCGCAGCACAGTAATACGCGAAATAATGAAGTTTATAATTTTTCACAACGGCAAGAAGTAATTTCAAAGCAATATAACCAACGATAAAAGATGCTATTACCCCCGCTCCTAATTCAAACAGGTTTATTGAAGAACCCGGCAGGTTTTTAAACTCAAGAATCTCAAGCAAAGTCGCGCCTGCTACCGCGGGAATCATCATAAGAAAAGAAAACTTAGCAGCTTCCGACCTTTTTAATCCGACAAATGCGCCTGTAGTTATTGTAATGCCCGATCTCGATATGCCGGGCAAAATTGCCACTGCCTGGCTTATCCCTATAATAACAGTTTTCAGCCAGCCCATATTATTTATATCATACTTCTCTGCTTTAAAATAACGCCCGGCAAAAAGAACCAGGCCGGTCACTATAAGCAGTATATAAACAATGTAATTTCCTGAAAATAAATTTTCTATGAACTCTTTAAAAAATATACCAACAAGGCCCGCAGGGACATTTGCAAGGATTAAAAACCATGCCGCTTTTTTATATTTTACGCTTTCGGTAAAAACACCAAAAGAAGACAAAAACCCTTTCAGTATATCTATAATATCCCGGTAAAATACAACGACTACCGCAAGTAAAGTTCCCGTATGGAGAAAAACCTCGGTATATATGCCCGCTTCTTTCATACCGAAAGCATTTTGAAATATTATAAGATGCCCTGAACTGCTTACGGGGAAAAATTCGGTAAGCCCCTGAACGATCCCGAGAATTATATTTTCAAGCATTACTTTTTATTTTCTTTCACCGAGCTCGTTATCTAAACGGGTAATATCGTCGCCGGCATTTTTAATTTTTTTAATGACTTTTTCAACCGATTCTTCTTCCTCTTCCTGCTCTTTGACAAACCATTCAAGCATGGCGACAGTCTTTTTATCGTCAAGGTCGCGGGCTATATCCATTAAATTATCTATCAGGGCAGTGACTTTTTTCTCATGTTTCAGCGTCTCTTTAAATACTTCCAGCGGAGAACCCCATTCTGCGGGAGGAGTTTCCAAATCCTGCATGGTAGCCCGGACCCCGCAATCTATAAGATAGTCATATAATCTTTCAGCGTGAGCAGTCTCTTCTTCTGCCTGCTCTTTCATCCATGCGGCAAATCCGCCAAGTTCTTTAAAGTCAAAATATGATGCCATAGAAAGATAGAGATATGCCGACCATAGTTCCCTGTTTATCTGCCTGTTTATCGCATCCTGAAGTCTTTTGTCTATTGCCATTTTTTTCTTCTCCCTGCCATTTTCTCCCTGCCATTAATGTTTCTACAATCCTCTAATTAATTTTATTTTAATATTTTATCTAATTTTAAAAAAAAACACAAAAACATAACTGATAAAATAGAAATCCTAAACTTAAACCTTATATATAAAAATTCATCATAAAATTTCTTCTTTTCGCGCGCGGCTGTAACTTTTTATCTTTGCTTCGCGTTTTAATGCGGATGAGCGGGAAGGATGGGTTTCATTCCAGAGAAGTTTCACAGGGCCGAAAGACCGGGTGTAGCTCCCTCCCCGCCCGGAATTATGCTCATTTATCCTTCTTGGAATATCAGTGGTAATCCCGGTATAATAAGATCCGTTGGAACATTTAACTATATAGACATACCAACTCTTTTCAGCCGTCATTGTAAATTCCAAAACTCTTAAACATCTTCTCTCTTTCTTTCTTTTGTATTTTTAAAATCCGCGCCGGCGGGATATATTATTCCGGCTCCGTGTTTTTTCCTTATCTCATCTATCGCCTTATATATCTTTTCCTTTTTTTTATCATCTTTTTTAATCTCAAAAAGATTAAACTGCGGCTGGCGGTCAGCTATTTTTTCCTCTTTAAAATTTGATACTTTGACTCCGACAAGACGGACCTTTTTATTTTCTTTATTATCTTTTTTATTAAATATCGCATAAAGATCGCTGACGGTATTAAATATATCTTCGGTATAATTAACGCTCTCAATAAGCGTCCTGGACCTGGTGAAACTTTCAAATCCGGCGAGCCGTATTTTTAAAGAGACCGTCCGGCCCTTTAAATCCGCCGTTCTTAATCTGCGGGATACTTTGTCGGAAAGTTTTAAAAGAACCGATTTGAGCAAATTTTTATCGGCCTTGTCTTCTGAAATATTCCCGGAAAGATGCCCGGAAATATTCTCAAAAAAAGTATATTCATTGCTGACTGATTTTACATCATTTTCAGTCCGGATATTTCTTTTGTCTATACCCCGGGAAAGTTTCCATAATCTCTCTCCGTTTTTGCCGAAACTATCCGCTATCTCTTTATGGTCCCGTGCGGCAAGGTCGCCTATTTTATAAATACCCATTGAATTTAATTTTTCAACGGTCTTTTTACCCGCACCCCATAGTTTATCTACTCCGAGCGGATTTAAGAATTGCCTGATTTGAGACTCTTTTACTACAACAAAACCGTCCGGTTTCCTGATATCGGAAGCTATCTTTGCTATGGACTTATTCGGAGCCAGCCCCACAGAAGAGGTAAGTCCGGTTTTAAACTTAATCTTTTCTTTTAGTTTCCTCGCGGTATTTTCGGGAGTTTTAAAAAGATGGAAACTGCCGGTGATATCAAGGAAAGCTTCGTCAATACTCAGTTTTTCTACCTCCGGGGTAAAATCTTTAAAAACGCTGAATATCTCCCGGGATTCGCGGCTGTATAGTTCCATATTTACGGGAAGAAAAACCGCTTGCGGACATCTTCTGTAGGCTATGCTTATAGGCATAGCCGAAGATATGCCGAATTTTCTTGCTTCATACGAGCAGGCAGATACCACCCCCCTGCCGCGGCCGGCTTTCGGGTCGGCGCCGACTACTACGGGTTTGCCTGCGTAGGCGGAATTGTGTTTTTGCTCTACAGAAGCAAAAAATGCATCCATATCAAGATGAATTATATATTTATGCAATTTCAGGTTTGACCTCCGGACTTGACGGTAAAAAGAGCGCTGGACATTTTAAAATTAAATTCCCCGGGTGAGCGTTTACTTTTTGCGATTTACCGCTCTCTTTGCGGCAGATACAATATCCGCGGTATCAAGGCCGTATTTTTTTTGAAGCTCCCCGGGAGAGCCTGACTCGCCGAAAGAGTTATCTACCGCAACAAATTCTATGGGGACCGGATTGGTTTCAGAAATAACCCGGGCTACCGCAGAACCAAGACCCCCGATTTTTTGATGGTTTTCCGATACCACTATTGCGCCTGTATCTTTTGCGGCGCTTAATACCGCATACCGGTCAAGCGGTTTTATGGTATGCATATTTATTACCCCTGCTTTAATGCCTTTCGAAGAAAGAAGTTTCGCGGCTTCAAGTGATTTATGAACCATTATACCGTATGCTATAAGCGTTACATCTTTACCCTCTTTCAGACTTACGGATTTGCCTATTTCAAACGGGGTCTCTTTCTCGGTAATAACCGGCCAGGGCCGCCTTCCGCTTCGCATATATACCGGCCCTTTTGATTCTATAAGCGCCTTTGTGGCTTTACGAGCTTCAACTGCGTCTGCCGGGCAGATTACCCTCATTTCCGGCAGGACACTCATTACTGCTATATCCTCCAGAGACTGAGCGGTAGCGCCGTCGTTTCCCACTTCCAGCCCGGGATGAGAACCTACAAGTTTCACATTGGCCTTATTGTAGCAGAGAGAAACTCTTATCTGGTCGTATGCTCTGGTAGTAAGAAAGACCGCAAAAGAATTAACAAAAGGAATAAATCCGGTCATGCTGAACCCTGCCCCCTCGCCCACCATATCCTGTTCGGATATACCGAATGTGTAAAATCTTTCAGGAAATTCTTTTTCAAAAAGTTTAGTCCGGTTAGCGTCTTCCAGATCAGCCGAAAGAACGACTATTCTCTTGTCTTCTCTGCCAAATTCTACTAACGCTTCACCGTAACCGTCTCTTACCGCTTTAGTTTCCATCTTTTATCTCCGCTTTAAAACCAAGTTCTTTCAGGGCTTGCGCCAGCTGTTCCTTATCGGGGTTTTTGGCGTGCCATTCAAATCTGTCTTCCATATAACTTATTCCTTTACCTTTTACTGTATTAGCTTTTATAAAAAGCGGTTTTTCACCGGCAGCTCCGGTATTGTCCAGGGCGTCGGCAATCTGAACATAGTCATGACCGTCAATCTCTAAAACCTCCCAGCCGAAATCCTTTAGTTTATCGGTAACAGGCTCGAGTTTCTTTATCCTATCTATCCTCCCGTTTTCCTGTATGCCGTTATAATCAAGTATGGCGCATAAATTATCAAGCCGGTACTGGGCGGCGGTCATTACTGTCTCCCATACCTGCCCTTCCTGCATTTCACCGTCTCCGAGCATACAGTAAACTCTGGAATTCTTTCCGGCAAGTTTTGAGCCGAGAGCCATACCGGAAGCCACCGACAGACCCTGTCCGAGCGAACCGGTTGAAAGCTCTACACCGGGCACGTCCCTATGGACATGTCCCTGAAGCAGTCCTCCAAATTTTCTAAACGATTTAAATTCTTCTCCGGGAAAATATCCGCAGTTTCCTAAAACCGCATAGAGCGCGGGCGATGCATGGCCTTTTGACATTATGAACCTGTCTCTCTCTGCCCATCCGGGATTTTCAGGGTCATGCTTCATCTTGTAATTATAGAGAACATTTATAATATCAACAGCCGACAACGAACCGCCGGGATGCCCTGCCCGGGCGGTATATATCATCTCTACTATATCTTTTCTTAAACCCGCCGAAGCAGTTTTAAGCTCTTCTATCTTTTTTCTTCTGTTATGTTTAATGGTCAATCTCTCCTAACTTATATCTATCTTTTTCCTTTTTGAAAAAGTCTTCTTGGGCAACTCTACGACGAGTATCCCTTTAAGACAGCGGGCTTTAGCTTTTTCGGGATCTATCGGAGACGGTAGAGTGAAAGCCCGGGAAAAACTCCCGTATTCTCTTTCAACTTTCAACCATTTCCCTTCTTTTGTCTCTTCTTCCTCCCGGTATTCACCGGATATTCTAACCGAATTTTTATCAACTTCTATATCTACATCTTCTTTGTCCATCCCGGCCACAGCAGCAAATACCGTAAATTTTTTGTCAGATTCTTTTATATTTATTCTCGGTTCTGAAGCTAAATTAACAACCTCCGGAAACCTGTTAAAAAATTCGTCTTTTACAGAATCAACAAACCCTCCTATGCCAAGTTCGGTAACTTTTTTAAATGGTTTCTGCTTTCTTCTTACCGGCACAGCTACATCATTTTTAGTTGCCTTTTTTTTCTTTTTTTCCATAACTATTACCTCCTTTATTTACATTAAAAATCCCTTTACTTAATAATATAATAAAAATTTACGCTACTTTTACAACTTAAAAACACCTAAATAACTCCTGCCTCTTTCAGCTTCTCGCCGTTTAACCTTATAAGCGGACGGGTAACATGGCGGGTAGCCGGGTGAGTAACCGGCCGAATAGCCGGCCGAATAGCCGGCCGAGTAAAAGTTCGGTTTCTCCACCAGGTAAGCTGCTTGCGCGCGTAATGGCGCGTCTTTTTCTTTATTTCGTCCGAAGCTTCTTTAAGAGTCATAGCACCTCTTAAATATTGGACTGTTTCACTGTATCCGACCCCCTCAAAAACCGGGGCTTTGTCGCTGTATTTATCAAGCAGGAGTTTTACTTCTTCAATTAGCCCCGCCTCAAACATCCGGTCCACTCTTTTTTCACTTCTTTCGTAGAGCTTTTCCCGCGGCCAGTCTATATAAAGGACAATGAAATTATACGGCGGGGGCCGGGTTTCGCTAAGAAGCTGGCTCATTTTGCTCCCGGTATCAAGATAAACTCCGAAAGCCCTTATTATCCTTTTTCTCATATTAGGATGAATAGCCTCAGCCCTTTCCGGATCGGCCTTTTTTAATCTCTCATAAAGCTCGGCAGTATCCATGCCCTCTAATTTTTCGGCGGTTTTCTCATTTATTGAAGGTATATCGGCTAACCCTTCTATAAGTTTGGTTATATAAAGAGGCGTTCCCCCCGCAACTACCGGAAGTTTGTTTCTTTTATGCAGGCTTTTAATTATATTTAGGCTGTCTTTATGAAAACTTCCCAAATCGTACCTTTCATCGGGCCGGATAATTCCCAGGAGATGGTATTTAACTTCTTTTAAATAATCCTCCGGAGGTTTTGAAGTGCCTATATCAGCCCCGCGGTAAACTTTCATTGAATCGGCGACTATAATTTCGCCGCCGGCCGAGAGAGCTATACTATGCGCAAGTTTTGTTTTTCCGCCGGCGGTGGGGCCGGTTACTATAATTACATCTTTCATTACTTGCGGTCGAACCTTTTATCCAGCTCATCTTCGGAGATACGCACGATAACCGGCCGGCCGTGAGGGCACCGGTGAGGAATCCGGCAGCGCATAAGCTGCTTAATCATATTATTAATTTCTTTTTCATCCATTGAATCGCCGGCTTTAATAGATTTTCTGCAGGCAATGGTCTCTATTATTTTGTCGCTTAAATCCCGGGAATCCGGCACCACGGAAGATTTATCCAACAAATCTATAATCTCTTCAATCATACCTATAGTTTCTTTCCCCCCTTTATCCCTGCCGGCAATAACCGGAGTAGCAACTATCTTAAAAGTGCCGGGTCCGAAATTTTCAATTTCTATCCCGAACCGCTTAAGAAGTCCGGTGTTCTCTTTTAAAAGCTCGGTCTCGCCGGGCTCCAGCTCCATGACTTCGGGAAACATATCCCTCTGGCTGTTAATGGTATCGTCGCTGTATTGTTTTTGCAGTTTTTCAAAATTTATTCTTTCCCAGGCAGTATGCTGGTCTATCAGTAAAAGCCCATTTAAATCCTCTCCTACTATATATTTTTTTAAAAGCTGAAATCTGGGGATAATTCTACCGGCCGGCCTTGCTGCCTCGCCGATGCGGCGGCTTTTTGAACTGCCTTCGTCAAAAGAGGAGATAGTAAACTTAGTGGCCTCGACCGGATCTATATTTCTAAACGAGGTTAATTCTGCCGGGCGGCCTTTCCGGCCTTTAAAAAATCCCCGCCGGGCTTTACTGCTTTTTAAATTAAAATTAGTATTTTTTTCGGGCACCTCTATTTCTAATACTGCAGAAGTATTCTGTAAAATATTTTTCATAACCGTTGAAATTATTTTATGTATGCCCTGCTGATTGACAAACCTAACCTCTTTTTTTGCCGGATGGACATTCACATCAACAGCTGCAGGTTTTATTTCCAGGTTTAACACGGAAGAAGGGTATTTATTCGGCGGGATATAGGAACGGTAACCCTGCATAAGGGCATGAAAGATAAGAGGGGAATATACCGGCCTGTCATTTACCATAAAATTTATCTTGTTTTTATTTGAATAGAAGAGTTCGGGTTTCGTCATATACCCACTTACCTTTAAAAACGGATTTTCAAAATCCACCTTGATTAACTTATCCCAGAGTTTTTTTCCGTTTATGGCAACAAACCTTTCCTTTAAATTTGAAGCTGTATATTTAAATATATTATTTCTTTCTTCATTTAGGCTGAATGCTATATCCGTCCTTGAAAGGGCAAGAGATTTTACAGTCTTTATTATATGCCTCTTTTCTGTATTTACTGTCTTTAAGAATTTTTTGCGAGCGGGAACGTTAAAGAAAAGTTCTTCAACTTTGACCGTTGTGCCCTCTCCACGGGCGGCAGGCTCTATATCACCGGAGGTGCCTCCCTTAACAGTGTAACGATAAGCGTCGCCGGCACCATCACCATTTTGAGGAGAAGTTATTACCGTTAGTCTTGATACCGCTGCGACAGAAGGCAACGCTTCCCCTCTGAAACCCATAGTTCTTATCTTGTTTAAATCATCGGCGGAAGTTATTTTCGAAGTGGCGTGCCTCTTTAAGGCTACAGGTATTTCCCCTTTTGGGATCCCGCTTCCGTTATCGGACACCTCCATATAATTTATTCCCCCGTCTGTGAAAGTTATATCTATACGGGTTGCCCCCGCGTCAATAGAATTTTCCACAAGCTCCTTAATAACCGATGCCGGGCGCTGGACCACTTCTCCGGCGGCTATTCTTTCAATGACCTCTTTAGGCATTACCTTAATCGTCATTTTCAATTTCCCCTTTGAGTTCCCGGATAATATTTACCAATTCCAGCGGAGTAATATTGTTGAGGTCTATATCTTTCAATCGGTCCCGGGCAATATATTCTATACTGTCCTTAAAAAGCCCCATTTGTTTACTCTCTGCCGAGGCCGGCGCCGCCTTAGGCAGTCCGCTGTCTTTATATTCTTCTTCTTCAAGTTTTTTAAATATATCCCAGGCCCGCGATATTGCTTCTTTCGGAACACCGGCAAGTTCGGCGCAGTGTATCACGTAGGTTTTATCCCCGATTCATTTTTTAAGTTTTCTTAAGAAAACTATTTTTTTCTTGTCTTTCCACTCCCTGACGGCAAAATTATAATTTGTAACGCTATCCATGTAGGAAGCAAGCTCGGTAAGTTCAAAGTAATGGGTGGCAAAAAGAGTCCGGCTTTTAAGCTTGGCAATGCTTTCTATTACAGACCATGCAATGCTTATACCGTCAAAAGTAGAAGTCCCCCGGCCGACTTCGTCAAGAATAATAAGACTGTCTGGGGTAGCATTGTTTAAAATTGCCGCAACCTCTGTCATCTCAACCATAAAAGTTGATTCCCCGGCGGCAAGATTTTCCCCGGCGCCAATGCGGGTAAAAACCCTGTCGGATACCCCAATTACCGCCTTGCTTGCGGGAACAAAACAACCGGCCTGGGCCATTATAGTTATAATAGCCGTCTGTTTTAAATATGTGGACTTTCCCGCCATATTCGGGCCTGTAATAATAGTTATCTGGTTGGATTTTTTGTCCAGATAAGTATCGTTAGGAACAAATTCGTTTACCCCCATACTTAGTTCGACTACAGGATGTCGGCCGTCTTTTATATCTATTTTATCCCCTCCGTTAATATGGGGTTTTACATAAGAATTTTTATTTGAAACTTCGGCAAAACTCTTAAGCACATCAAGAACGGAAAGAAGTTCCGCGTTTTTTAATATTGTAGCAGCGGCATTATTTACTTTATCTCTTAATTCTTTAAATATTTTATATTCAAGAGAAGATTTTTTCTCTTCGGCTCCCAAAATAGAGTTTTCTTTTTCTTTTAATTCTTTTGTTATATATCTTTCCGCATTTACCAGGGTCTGTTTCCGATTATATTCCTGGGGAACTTTATCCGTATGGATTTTTGTTACTTCTATGTAATATCCGTAAACTTTATTGTAACTTACTTTAAGGGAAGGTATTTTAAGGCGCTTTTTTTCTTTTTTTTCAAGGTCCGCTATCCATTTTTTATCTGCCTCGGAGGTATTTATGATTTTATCGAGTTTTTTATCATATCCTTTTTTTATTACACCCCCTTCTTTTACAGTAAGCGGAGGACTGTCAACTATCCCTTTTTCAAGTTCCCCCACAAGTTCTTCAAGAGGAGAAAGTCCCCCGGCTATATCTTCAAGGATTTGAGAGGCGGCGCCGGAAAGGATATTTTTTATTTCAGGTATAACTTTTTGGGATTCTTTCAAGCTTACCAGGTCCCTCCCGTTGCAGCTTCCGAAACCTGTCCTTGCGAGGATTCTCTCAATATCCCTTACCATCTCAAACTGCCCGGTCAGCTCTTTTGTAATCTCCCTTTTTTGTATAAGTTCTTCAACCGCATTTAACCGGAGGCGGATCTTATCCACATCTTTTAAGGGTCTCAATATATAATTTACAAGTTTCCTTTTACCCATAGCTGTATCGGTATAATCAACTATATCGTAAAGAGTATTTTTCTTTGTCCCCTCGTTAAGATTTCTTACCAGTTCCAAATTCTCCTGAGCATTTCTGTCAAGCACCATATTGTCTTCTATCCGGTAGAGCCGGAAAGATTTAAGAGTGGTCTTTCTGTCTTTTTGGGTTTCTTTTAAATACTCTATCAACCCTCCGCAGGAAGAGGTAACTCCGGGAGCTTTATCCATCTCCCAGCCTTTTAAGGTAGCTACATTAAAATATGCAGTTATTATATCTTCAGCTTTGTCTTTTGTGAAATACCAGGAATTTAGTTTTGTAATTGTTATTGAAGAAAAATTAATCCTGAGAAATTCTTCCAGCCCTCTTTCATTATCGGGTATAACTATCTCTTTTACAGGTATTCCGGATAGCTCGGACTCAAGCTCGGCGCGGTTTGCCAGAGTGCATCCTTTAAAATCCCCCGTAGATACATCAAGAAAAGTAAGCCCGTAACTTTTGCCGTTTTTTGAGAGCCCGGCAAGAAAGTTATTGTAGTCCTCAGAGAGCAGGTCGTCTTCTATGACAGTTCCGGGAGTTATCACCCTTACCACTTCCCGTTTCACCAGCCCTTTTGCGCGGGAAGCGTCTTCGGTCTGCTCGCAAATAGCTACGCTCATTGATTTCTTTAAAATCTTTCTGATATAAGTCATTGCAGCGTGATAGGGAACTCCGCACATAGGCAGGTCGCGCCGTTTGGTAAGTGTTACCTCCATTATTTTGGAGGCTTTTATGGCATCGTCGCCGAAAAGTTCGTAAAAATCGCCGAGGCGGTAAAAAAGTAAAGTATCGGGATACTCTGCTTTTATCTCGTTATACTGTTTTACAAGGGGGGTCTCTTTGGGCACAGTCTATTAAAAGGCTTTATTCTTCTTTGAAATCCGTTTCGGATTGTTCGTCATCTTCCCCACCTTCTTCTTTTTCCTCAAATTCTCTTATTTTAAGCTGCAGGCTGTCAATCTTCTCTTTCTTTTTTTTTAGTTCAGCCTCTAATTTTTTAATTGACTTCTTTAATTTGGACTGTGCCATAAACCCTAAAATTGCGGTTATTAAAACCCCGAACAAGACAGAACCTATAATAACTACTATCATAGGGGTATCAGTGAGTATATTTTTTCCGAAAAAACTTATGTTTACCGGGTCCTGATTGTAAACCGCAAGCACGGCTACAATAAAAGCAAATAAACTTACTATTAATAATTTTGACTGTTTCATATATTACTCCTTGTCGCTAAAATCTTTTTTAATCCTTTTTCCGCAAAGCGGTCTGAAACTGCATTTCGGGAAACAGGCCTTTTCTTTCATAACAAGAAACCTCACATCGCATATATCGTGGTCTTCTGCCATTTTCTCCACCAACTCTCCCAGTTTATCGGAAATTTCGTCAAACTCCACTCCGACCATATAAGTATCTTTAAATTTGCTCTCTTCCCTGACGATAGTTCCGTTTACTGTCTTTTTTATTCCCATAAAATCCAAGTCAAAATTTACCCTGCTTTTTAAGGGAAGTTCATGAAAAACTATAAGAGCCAGACCTCCTCCTGACAGGTTTACTAAAATACCGGGAATATCCCCTTCATACAGATCGGTTGACATCTCTATCTCCATAGGTTTGGCGATCGAAAGAGTCATAGGCAAACGTTTATGTTTTCTTCTGTCGTTTCCCATTTTCACCCCTTTTTATTTGCTAATACTCATGCTACACTTAAAATCAATATACTTTTATTTTATATATATATTTTCTCTATAATTCAAGTTATTCTCTTACCCTTAAGGGAATGAGCAAGCGCCTTATTTATTTTAATTTTAACCTTTTCGCCCATTTTAGCCGCCGGGCCATACCAGTGGACTATCTTATAATTAGAGCTGCGGCCGGTGTTTTTATCTTCGGCAAAAACCTCGAGAGCTTCACCTTCAAAAAGCATATTTCTCTTTAAACTCATCTTTCCGCAGAGTTTATTGAGTTCTGCCAGGCGCTCTTTTTTTATCTCCCGGGGAACATCGTCTTCTAACTTTTCCGAACGCGTGCCTTCCCTGGGGGAATACTTAAAAGTAAAAGACTGGTCGAATTCTATTTTCTTTACAAGTTCCAGGGTCTTTTTAAAATCCTCTTCTTTTTCGCCGGGAAATCCTACAATAAAATCAGTTGATATAGAAGCCAACGGAAGTTTCTTTCTTATATAGAGCGCAATATCATTAAAATGAGAGGTGCTGTACTTTCTCCCCATCTCTTTAAGAATTCTATCCGAACCCGATTGGACGGGTATATGAAAATTATCGCAAAGTTCTGTAATCCCGGCAACGATATCAACTGTCTCTTTATCCATGTCGCCCGGATATGAAGTCACAAACCGCACTCTTTCTATCCCTGAAATAGCGGCGGTCTCTTTTAAAATATCTTTAAAATGCGGATGGGAATTTACTGTCTGCCCCAGAAGCATAACCTCTTTAATCCCTCTGCCGGCAAGTACCTTACATTCGTTTATTATATCTTTCCGGGTCCTATACTCTTCGCGGCCCCTTACATACGGCACTATGCAGTAAGCGCAGAAATTATTGCATCCTTTCATAATGGGAACATATCCGCTGAATGGACTGTCAATATTTATGCTGCTGAATTCAACATCCGGAAATTCTTTTCTCTTGTCAGAACTATCGGCAAATACACCGGACTTTTCTTTTTTAATCAAGTCCGGTAAATCAAACATAGAAGAAGGACCTATCACATAATCAACAAGCGGAAGGCGTCTGATAATTTCGCCTTTTAGCCGCTGGGCCATACAGCCGACAACGCATATTACAACCTCGGGCTTCTCGTCTTTAATAGATTTGAGCCGCCCTACATAGCTCATTGCCTTATTCTCTGCGTGGTGTCGCACCGAACATGTATTATATATAATAACATCGGCCTCTTCTAACTTTTTTGTAAAGCTATACCCTTCCGCCTGAAATATTTCAGAAAGCCGGAGAGAGTCAGCTTTATTCATCTGACAGCCGAACGTGTGTAAGTAGAGACGCTTTCCTTTATTGTCTTTATTTCTTGATTTTCCTGTATCTGACATTTGATTTTACATCCTTCATATAAACTCTTAAACGGTTCATATA